>CAZQWX010000075.1:0-3237 GCA_964597255.1 uncultured Gammaproteobacteria bacterium
CCGCACCTGGGGTTGCTGATTTTCCGGGAAAACATCCACGATCCGGTCCAACGTCTGGGCCGCCGAATTAGTATGTAATGTCGCAAAGACCAGATGGCCGGTTTCTGCAATCGTCAGGGCCGCAGAAATCGTTTCGTAGTCCCGCATTTCCCCAACCAGAACGGTATTTGGATCCTCCCGCAGGGCACTGCGTAATGCCAAAAGCCACGAGTTAGTATCTGAGCCCACCTCCCGTTGCGATACAATTGATTTTGCCGGGGAATAAATATACTCAATCGGGTCCTCAATGGTCAGAATATGCCCGCCATACTTTTGATTAATCTCCTCAATAATTGCCGCAATCGTCGTCGACTTACCATGACCCGTCGGCCCGGTTATTAAAATGAAGCCTTGGAGCAGCTGGGTGAAATTGTGGCAAATCGGCGGCAGGTTTAACTCGTCAATAGCCTTAATCTTCAAGGGAATAAGCCGGAACGCCGCCGCCATCGTTCCTTTTTGACGATAGATATTAACCCTAAACCGGCCGATACCAAAGGAATAACCAAAATCCAACTCCTGATTTTCCTCTAAAATGCGTTTTTGACTCTCCGAAAGCAGGGGATAGACCAAGTTCTTGATTGTCTCACCGTCCAAAACCCCGCCGCCAAGTGAGAACAGCACCCCATCGATTCTGATAGTCGGGTAGTACCCGCCAATCAAATGCAAGTCCGAAGCATTTCGATCGATCGTCTGTTGTAATAAATCTTGAATGGTCATAGGTTAGTTAATCTTGCGCCACCCGCAGGACTTCTTCAATTGTCGTCACCCCTTCAACTGCTTTCAAATAGCCATCTTGCTTCATCGTAATCATGCCTTCTTCAACCGCCACTTTTTCGACAGCCAAAGCATCATCACGTGCCAAAATCAATTGAGAAATCTTGTCGGAAACCGGCAGGACTTCAAAAATGCCAATTCGACCCAGAAAACCACTGTCACCACATTCCTTACAGCCTTTGCCGCGATACAACGTCAGCTTGCCATCCTTTTCTGACCCGGCCGGCAACAACTTCGCTAATACCGTTTTAATATCATTAGCCATTAAATCCGGCGGATTGTATGGCTCTTTGCATGTGGGGCAAATCTTGCGCAGAATTCGCTGGCCCACTACTGCATTCAGTGACGATGTCAACAAGAATGGTTCTGCTCCCAAATCCAAAAGCCTGGGAATCGCCCCCGCTGCATCATTGGTATGCAAAGTCGAGAAGACCAAATGACCAGTTAAGGCAGCCTGAATGGCCAGATCGGTCGTCTCCTGATCGCGAATTTCTCCGACCAGAATCACGTTTGGATCCTGACGCAAAAAGGACCGCAGCCCAGTGGCAAAGGTTAAACCCGCCGCCGGATTGATTTGCACTTGGTTAACTCCCGGCATCTGGTATTCCACCGGATCCTCGAGCGTCATCACATTCACCTTGGTAGAATTAATGCGTGACAACACCGAATAGAGCGTCGTCGTCTTACCAGACCCGGTTGGCCCGACCACCAAAATAACGCCTCGTGGTCGCAGAATTGCTGTCTCCAAATTCCGCATCGCCAGGCCCCGCAGCCCCAGATCGGCCAGCGTCGGTACCCCGCCACTTTTACGAAGCAACCGCATCACCACTTTCTCACCCCACACTGTCGGCAACGTTGACACCCGCACATCCACATTCGTCCCATCAGCCGTGAAGTTAAACCGTCCGTCCTGCGGAATTCTTTTCTCATCGATTTTTAAATCCGACATAATCTTGATCCGTGACACCAATGATTCATGGATCCGCTTAGGTAAGAGTAACTTTTCATACAGAATGCCATCAATCCGATACCGCACGCGGGTTTTGTCTTCTAATGGCTCCAAATGCACATCTGACGCCCGACTTTTAACCGCGAACTCCAAAATCGTTGTCGCAATCTTGGCCACCGGTGCATCTCGAATTATTTCCCCAGGTGCGCCGGTCTGGGCCAAATCCTGCTGAACTTCGGCCAACGGCGTTTCTTTCAGAGCCGCCGACACTTCGGTCGACAAGACCTGGTTATATTTGTCCGCAATAAAGGTAGTGATATCTCCGGCTGTGGCCAAAAACGGCTTAACCTTTTTCCCGGTTTTGCGCTCCAGGAAGGAAATTGCCGTCAAATCGAGCGGATCAACCATCGCCACCGACAGGGTATTAGAGCCAACATCCAAATTAAACGGCACCGACCGATACTCTTCAGCTACCGCTTGGGGAATCAAATTCAGCAGTTCCGGTGACACCTCCACCGTCGACAGTTTGGCCAGGGGAATGTCCAATGCCGTCGCCCGAGCCTGCGCCAGATCATTCTCAGATACAAAGCCCCGGTTGGAGAGCACCTCAGCAATTGGAGCACCCGTATTGGCCGCCTCCGTTTTGGCCAAAGTCAATTGGTCGACAGTAATGGCATTACTTGCCAGAAGAATGTCCTCAACAGAACGACTACCTCCCGCTTGGGAGGGGGCAGGTGTATCCATACAAGATACAGAATAATTTTTCCCGCCTCACTTGTCAATCAAGCGAAAGGACCCAACAATCTTCACCTTTCAGGTAAAATAATCTAAGATGGTTCAAATCTAAAATAGAGAAAACATATAACACCACAGACATATGATTGATAGAAACACCTTAACATACAGGCAAAGCACCACTGCAATGATTGTAGATAGTGATGGGAAAATCTTTCTGGTTCAAAAAGCGAATTACCAGGAAAACGAATGGGATATTCCCGGCGGTGGCGTAGAAGAAGGTGAAACACCAGAGCAGGCAATCTTACGGGAATTAGGGGAAGAATTGGGAACAAATAAATTTGATATCGTGACCAAGAGCAAAACTGTTGACCAATACGAATGGCCAGATGATGTTATCAAGAGAAAATTGCAAGAGTTAGGCAAAACCTGGCGTGGACAGCAAAGAACTCAATTTTTGGTTCAGTTTTCCGGAGAGAAACAGGATATAAGCCCCAAGATTGATGAAATAAAAAGAATTGATTGGGTCAACAAAGACAAACTCCCATCGCACCTAGTTTTTCCAAAACAATGGGACAAGATAAAGCTGCTTTTGAAGGAGTTTGGGATCAATTGAAATTATCTGTGTTTGCAGCATCCATTTTACTCGCGGGTATGGATAGAAGTTGCAATAACTCATCTGACGTTCTAATAAGTCTCTTCGTCAAATTTCTATTATCTGAGATAACACCAGCCAAGAC
>CAZQWX010000076.1:0-7189 GCA_964597255.1 uncultured Gammaproteobacteria bacterium
GTTTCCGGCGAGTGGTTCAAATTAAACGAGTCTTATGATTTTGAGGAAATCAAAAACGGCCTTCAATCTCTAATTGCCCCAAAAGATGCTACCTACTATCTTTCCGAGGACGAAGCGCTAAAGAGTGGAAAATTTGTTCTCCAAGAAACCGACACTTTTGACACCTGGTTTCTCTCTGGCCAATGGCCAATTAATACTTTAAAACAAAAACCCGGCGACCTGGACTATTTCTATCCCACCTCTGTTCTTGACACCCTTTGGGACATTCTCTTTTTCTGGGTCTGCCGCATGATGATGTTTGGCATCTACCTCACCGGCAAGGTGCCATTTGAAGTAGCCCACATGCATGCCCGAGTCGTTGACGAAAAAGGTCAGAAGATGAGCAAAAGCAAGGGCAATGTGGTCAACCCAATGGACATGATTAATAAATATGGTGCCGATGCCCTACGCATGGCCTTAGTCATCGGCGTTGCTCCCGCCAGCGATATTGTTATTAACGATGACAAGATTCGTGCCATGCGGAACTTTTCTAACAAGCTTTGGAACATGGCAAGATTCATCTTACTTGACCCAGAAAAAAAGGACCAAGCCAAACCGACTAAACAAGATGGAGTTCTTTATAGCCAGATGATAATCACTATCCAAGAAACAACTAAAGACCTCGAGAACTTCAACTTTGGTCGTGCATCAGAGAGACTCTACTGGTTGGCCTGGCATGAACTAGCTGATATCTATATTGAAGACTACAAGAAAGGATTGGTTTCCTATTCCACCTTAAGGGATAGCTATCTAACAATTCTTAAACTTCTTCATCCCTTCATGCCTTTCGTCACTGAAGAAATCTGGGGCCTTTTTGATCAACCAGACAAAACTCCTCTAATCATTTCTAAGTGGCCATCCACTAAATAATATCTTCTGGATTTCCATAAATTTGCTACTAATTCCCACGAATCCTAATTAGTGTTAATTCATCACAAATTCGTGAATATCAAAAGTATGTCTATACATGACATGAAAGAGTAAACCTTCGTCCCAAAAAATTCTCCGGCCAATCAACACAATCCGGATAGAGAAATTTCCCAATAAAACTAAAAGACCGAAGAAACGCCCGATTTTGCTTCGAAAATTGTCCTGTTTACTGTCATTACACCCTAGCTCGCTTTTTTAGAGTTTCATGTGGCGGTTGTCTAGAGTACAATAAGATCACTTAATTGACCAACTATGTCCAACTTTCGCACCCATCTTGTAACATCATTCCATTCCCGGTTTTTTGACTTGCGCCTCAGTCTTTCCTCAGCTTTCCTTCATTCTTGGCAAAAAAGTGTTAATCTTTCACGCCGCTATTTCCGCCGTCTTTCCTTGGAGCTTTTATTCCTTCTCCCCCTTGGTCTTCTTGTTATTATTATGATTAACCTTCTGGCTCCCCGCTCTTCTTTTGAAGTGGCTAAGGTCGCTATTCTTACCCATCCCCAAGATTCCAGATCTCATCTTGCTCTAGCCAAAATTTTGCTGGCCTCCAACAATCTTTCCTCTGTCGAATGGGAATCAAGTTTATCGGGCAACGGTTCATCCGCTCAGCAGCTTTTGGTCGATCTCCAAAAATTAAAAAACGACCCGATTATTTTGGAAGAAGCCATTTCCCAATTTCAGAAGCTTTCTGAAGATTTCCCCAATTACCGCGACGCCTATTTGGAGTTAGCGATTCTTAACTTCCGTGCTAACCGCCTTTTTGCTGCCCAGAAATACCTTTCCCTTGCCACTACTATTGATCCCAATAATCCTTTCATCCAACAAATTCAATACGAAGTTAGTCCTGTTCCGAAGTAACCTTACTATTCTTTCTTTTCTTCCTTAGGAGCTTCTTCTGGTTTTGTCTCTCCTTCAGCTACCGGTGCTGCTCCCTCCGTCGCCGGCGCTGTCTCTGCCGCTGCCGCCGTCTTGGCCGCTTCTTCAGCCGCCATCTCCTTAGCTGTCTCTTCTGACACCGCTGAAGCCACCTTTATCACCACTTCTTCACCGGCCGTCAACATCTCCACCCCTTTGGGTACCGCGAGCTCTGCCACTGTCACTTGTTGATCCACCGCTGTCAGTCCTGTCACATCCACTTCAATCTTCTCCGGCAAATCTGTTGGCAACGCTTCAACCTCCACTTCCTTAACCGGCTGCAATAACAAACCTACTCCATTGGTTACTGCCGGCGATTCTCCAACCAGCTCTACCGGCACATTTGCCTTAATCTTCTCTGTCAGCTTCACCGCGTGTAACTCAGCATGCAACGCCAGTCTAGTCATTGGGTGAATTTGCACATTGGATACCAATACGTGTTCTGTCTTATCGCCAAACCGGAGTTCAATCAGTCCCGTTTCCCCCACTTGGTCATACACCTTCATAAATTCCGCCAATGGCACCGACAGCGCCACTGACTTCACGTCTTTTCCGTACACCGACACCGGCAGTATCCCTTCTTTGCGCAGTTTCTTTACTTTCTTGCCGGTTATCTCTCTCACTTTCGCCATTAGTTGAATTGCTTTCATACTTATTCCCTTTTAAATTTGATATCAAACACCTTGTCTGTCGCCAGATCAGTATTATAAATGACCCGCTGGTCAGACGCAAGGCTGGAACTCTCAGTCGGCGTCAAAAAATTCGGATAATCCAGGATTAGATCGAGCGGATCAGCCCCGGTTCCTGGTTGTTTTAACACTACCAGGTTGTAATCCACATTCTGCCTGATCAAGGACATCCGGTATTGTGGTTTATATCGAAACGTAATCGTCTGGGCTGTCTGGATTGGTAACTCGATTAACGTTCCGTATGCCGTCCATCTTCCCCCTGTTCCTGCCTGATCCCCCGTCAACTCTGGGTTTTGAAACACCAAAAACTGGTCAGTTGGCACCGCTGCCAACACCGCCGCCGTCAATACCGGCGACATTGTCGCCACTCGGCCATCCCCCAAGTCCATGCTCTCCACCTGTGACCCCGTCGGCACTAAAAACCGGATGTAGTCCTTATATACTCCACCTGGCCAAGACGTGCTCGGTGAATCATTGCGCAAATTGACTGTCACTGTCACATCTGATCCCCCACCTTTATCAATCACTGATCGGACTTGCAGTCCTCTCTTAACAAAATAGTTTGCTTTGTTTGCCCCCAGATTTGCCTCCACCACTGCCAGACAATTAACTGTGGCTGGTCCGCACCCATTGGCATCCAAACTCCCTGCCCAAGCGTTGTCTTTCATCACTTTCTGCACTTCTGGCGCATTAAAATAAAACATCACGTCTTTGTCGGCCAATGCCTGGCTCATCGCCTGCGACAGACCCAACAGATTGCTTCCTCCACCTCCCGTCAGTTTATCCAGCATTGCTGCCGTGACAGCACCCAGATAATCCCGTTTTTGCGTCGACCCCGGAAAAAAGTTTATCTCCGCTGCGTACTCCGCTTTTTGGTAAAAACTATTCGCATCCACTGTGTCGCCCAAATCAGGTAGATTCAATGGTCCTGTAGCCGTAAGAAGTTTTTCCATTGCCGGCAGACTCACTCCAATGACCCCGTCCACCGACTGTCCTGTTTCTTTCTGCAAAAACCACTCCAGTCTCTGCGCCGTCAACTCCCAATCTGCTGCCCAATTAGCATCCCGCATATACCATGCCGGCTGGCCCAAAAAGTGTAGAATTTCATCCGGTGGGGCAATTCTTCCAACCAACTGTCCATCAGCTGAATAAATATCATTTACTTTATAATCTAAGAGCTTTCCCGAATCGAAGTTAACAATGGCATACGAACCAATAAATCCCCCTGTTGGCCGTAGCTCTGTGCTATTTTGAAACACTATCAAATAGGTTCTTCGCCCAGGCAGTGCCCCAGTTGTGCTTTGCCCAGACAACCCAATTGTCTCCGGCAATATTGTCAGTACTCGCCGTCCCGCTGCCAATAGCTCCCTTATCATTGGCAACTCTTGTTCGTATTTATTAATCTTTTCCGCCGGATACCCCGCCAGTGACAACAGTCCCGTCGGCAGCTGTGTACTCGCCAACTGACTTTGCACCAAACCCAAATCCGTCTCCACATCCGTCAGTCCCAGTGATACCTCCTGACTTTTTTCCAACATACCATCTGTTGCATCTGATCCTGCCCACAAACTTTGGCCCAGTGCCAGAGCCTTTGGTGCGACACTTGCCACATGCTCCACTAAAGCTCCCCCCCGGTCAGCCAACAATAGCCAGTCATAATATCTATCCGCCGCCTGCCTTTGTCCCAAGAGCCCCCACTCTGGCGCCACCCATTGCATAACAGTCATTGCTGTTTCCAAATCCCCTCTCGCCCGGTTCGCATTATCCTTTGCCCCGATAAAGTCTCCGGCCAAAAGCCCATCTTTTGTGTGTATCAGCTCCCCCATACCCCAAACACTATACCAACCCACCACCACTACCGGACCGACCAAGGCTATTACCAACATCACCACCGCCACAAATGCCACTATGGTCTTTCGCCCAAATCGGTCCAACTTTCTCCTCCACCAACTTCCCCGCGATTTCTCCCATTGGTTCAGCCGATCCCACACTTCCTGCGCCGACACATCTTTCTTCGCGACTACCCTCTTTGGTCTGCTTCCCGACACCACCAGTTTCCCCCCGCCTTGTCTGGCTGCAAATGCCAACCGCACCAATTTCGGTGCCGACTCCTTAATCTCCTCTTCAGTAAGCGTCCCTGTTACTTCCACTATTCGTACCTGCCAACCCACTTTTTCTGCCTGGGTTCTTGCCCATTCTTCCCATTTCTCTGTTACATTATCCAAAATAAGTATCAGTCGAGCGTCCACTCTGGCTGCCGTCTCCAGTGCCTCCGAAAAGTGTTCCTTCCCTAAATCATCCAGTTCGCCCTCGGTAAACAAGAAGATATAACTTGGCCTTTCCAAAACTGATAATCCTGAGGCGGCAGTGGTTAAATGCAGTGTTCGTAGTCCTTGTTTCGACAGCGCGGCAACCAAACTCCGGCCCAGCTCTTCACCATGATAAACCACCGCTAGGGGAGCGGATTCCACAATTTCTGACTTAACGGCGGAGGCAGCACGCCCAGAATCCATACTCAAATTCTACGTCTCGACCGGTGAAAAACAAGGTGGGGCAGTACAGTGAAAACTATCTAGCCATGTTATCTAACGTCTCGTTGACCAAAGCATCCGCCGCTGCATTTTGTTCCCGCGGCACATGCACATAGCCAATTGAGAGGGGAGTCACTTCACCTTCAATGGACTTTATTTTCAATAACAACTCCCGTAGTCTCGCTTCTTTAACCTTAAACTTCCCATTCAGCTGATTCACCACTAATTGTGAGTCCAAGAAGAACGCTATACTTGATACGCTATTCTTAATACTTACTATATATCCCAGCGCTTCAATCACCGCCCAATATTCCGCCTCATTGTTTGTCGCTGTCCCCAGATATTTACCGCATTTTTGCCGTATATTTCCGTCATCGTCATACACCACATAGGCGCAGGCTGCCGGCCCCGGATTACCCCTTGCCCCACCATCAGTAAAAATTGTCATCTTCATTCTTCGAAAATCTTACCCCGTTTAACAATCAATTCCTTAATCACTGCCGGGACGTCGCTCAACTGTGGCATCGTCCCCAGTTCTCGCCGGATCACCCACAAGCTCAGAACCACAATCAGTGCTTCCGTCAAAAACGTGTTTACTGCTGCTGCTTGATACGAAAATAGGGGAATAGTGACCAAATTTAACGCCACGTTCACCACCAGCGCGACTATGGCAATTCGAAACGACCACCATTGTTTCCCCAGGGCAATCAACGTGAATCCATTGATATGGTTGAAGTAGGAAACAATCAGCGCCAATGACAGGAGTCGCAGCGCCAAAATTGCTCCGTCATATCTTGCCCCACCCAAAACCCCTACTCCTACCGGTGCCAGCACAAATGTGGTTATCGCCACCCCTACCCCCAAAATGAGAAGAATCACATATGATTTTCTAAAAAACACTTTTAACTTTTCCCTATCGTGCTCGGCCAGATTAGAAATAATTGGTAGCATTGCGTTGGCAAAAAACGCTGCTCCCAAGACCACGACTTCATAGATCCGGTAAGCCAGTCCATAATCCGCCACCGCATCTGCTCCTTTAAAAAAGGACAAAATCACTGTGTCTATTCGGTTGTAAATCGTAAAGACCACCAGAATCGCCCCCATCGGCAGGGCCTCCAGAAGTAAAAATCGCGTGGTCTGGTGGACAAATGAAAACCGCAGCCGCAACAACTTCCAACCAATAACCGCCGCCACGATTGCTGACAGGATATCTCCGGCCACAAACGACCACACCACCGCAATAAGTCCCATCCCCGAGTGAATAATGACCACTAACAAGATTAACGTCAGAATGTTTGCTGCCGCCTCTGAAATCGCCCAGTGTTCCATCACCAACTTCACCTGAAAAATGATTTGGAACGACGTCTTAATCGACAATGCCAAAAGCGTGATTGCCGTCACCAACTTTGTCTGCGCATCATAACCACTCAGCTCAATCAGGCCTACTGCCAGAATCGCCGCCGCAATTGCCAAGACCAACCTGATTACCAAAACGTTACCGATTATCTCTTGGGCCTCTTGGGGATTCTTGCTCGCCTCTCGGACCGTGATCAACGACAACCCCCAATCGGCCAGCGTCCCAAACAGTGTTACAAATACCAATGCGAAGGTATATACCCCATAATCATGGTGTGTCACATAATGCGTCACCATATACGTGATCACCACCGCCAGTCCGGTCGAGAAAAACTTACCAATTACTTGCACCACCGTATTCCAGGCAATTTTGTGTGAGAGGTTCATCTTAAAATATATTTTCTACTATACTCCCAACCACCAGAAAACCCCACCATATGGCAGGGTTTTTCTTTAATTGTCACACTCTTAAACTATACCGGTCTCTTCTGTTACCATGTCTGCGACCATTTGTTTTGCCTCTTCAGGCATCTTGGCAGCATTTTCTGGATGCAGCTTCGCGTGCTCCTGCATTTCTGGGTCAGCCAAAAACATCACTACCGCTTCATCTTTAGTATCTGCCGCCACTGTCTTGGTAAACCCATCACCGGCTGGGCAGACTAATTTCCACTTCTTCATTTTCTATCACCTCCTTTAGAAACCCTTAATGATCCGCCAGCTGGCGGAGAA
>CAZQWX010000077.1:0-5278 GCA_964597255.1 uncultured Gammaproteobacteria bacterium
TTATTTCCCAGGTCGAGGATGAAGTGAAAAACGCGATTTTTGGGAATGTAGGAACAAAGATTGCCTTTAGAACCGGTGTGGCTGATGCCCAGTTTTTGGCTCACGAATTCGCCCCGACGTTCGGTGAACAAGATCTGCTCAAAATTGAAGCCTTCAATTGCTATGTCAGGGCTTTGGTAAACAATGAACCGACGCCGGCGTTCAGTATGGAGATCAATCACGACTTTAAGACACTGAATGCTGCCCGGAATGCCAAGGCGGCAAAAATGATTCAGGAACTGTCAGCGCTTAAATATGGTCGGGATGTGCGGGAAGTGGAGGCAGAAATCGCTTCACGATCACATCTGTATTAATGCTTCTGATAAAATACGGATTAGAACCTCGGATCCGTAGCTCAATGGTAGAGCGAATGTCTTATACACATTATGTTGGAGGTCCGAATCCTCCCGGATCCACTAGGGTGAAGATTGGGGGTGATAAGCATGAGCAAGGTGAAAGCAGTTGGTAAGGTAACACATTATTTCGACAAGATTGGGGTGGCAGTACTGAAACTGTCGGCGAAATTGGCGGTGGGGGATGTGGTGAAATTCTCTGGTCGGGGTAACGAATTTACGCAGGCGATTTCCTCAATGCAAGTGAATCATAATCCCGTGGCCGCGGCAAAACCAAAGGACGATGTGGCAGTTAAAGTGGACATGCCGGTAAAAGAAGGGGATGTGGTAGAGGTGGCATAGAGTGGTGTTGAAATTATCCTCAAGTGACTTAAGGGTATCTTCTGATGGCTTTAAAATGGCCTCTGGTTAGTGGATACTAATTAAATAAATTTTCTATGTCTGAATTAGTACGGCTGGTTGGAAAGTTAGACGAACATGGTGAACATAAGCAAAACGGAGAAGGTTTATGTGATGTTGCCATCATTGACTTGATACTGAAACTAAGGGGGATTAGTGGCTGGTCAAGAGAAAAACTGAGAGCTACGTTGGGGACTACGGTGAAGTATGGCACAGAGATGAGGGATGTGTTTTATTTTTGGAATGAAATTGGTGTTGGGGCATACCATGAAGCAGACTGTGACTTCGATAGACTAAAGACAATGGTCGCAGCTGGGAAGGTTTGTGACTGGCAAGTGGTAGCTAATGTTTGGGATGGCCGCACGGAGCCAGATATGGATCCGAAAGATGATCCCGACGAAGACCATTCGGTGGTAATTTTAGATGTGGTAGGAGCAACCGAGAAAGATGCTAAAGTGGTTTATTTTGACCCCAGGACAAATGATCTGTTCCATGGGATTCGCGAGATGTCTTGGAACGAGTGGCGAGAGTGGTGGCACAGTAATCCGGCGAAGTCAGCTTATGGGAATGATTATGAAGTAAACTATGAGAACGGAAGTATGGCCTGGTTGATGGTAGTGGGAGCGACAAAGAATCAGGTTTGTGATGTGATTGGGAGGCCGGAGGGACCAAGATTATTGGGGGAAGGAATCGCAAGATTACAAATTACAACTCTTCCAGTTTCACTTTCTCTGCAGGAAGATCCTTGATAAATTCCAAGTATTTCTCGGTGGTTGAAATGCGCTTGTGGCCGACGAGCTTACTTACCAAGATGGGACTGGCGCCCGCGGCCAGGTGGTGGGCAATGAAGGTATGGCGCAGGTCGTTAACCTTGGCATTGGCAATGCCGGCGATTTTGAAATAGCGGTCGATGGCAGTTCGGATGTTTCTGATAAGTAAGGGACGGCCAGTTTTGGTAATAAACAGGGCGTCAGAGGTGACTTTTGGTCTGGTTGCCAGATAGTGGTCCAGAGCGGTCTTGGCGGATTTATTCAGGGGGATTTCGCGTTCCAGGTGGCCTTCGATGGCAGGAATTTTGATAAAGCTGTCGCCGATGGATCCCACAGTCAGGGCAGCTAGTTCGCCGATGCGCATGCCAGTCTGGAGGAGTAACTCCACTACTGCGGCAATACGGATGTCATCGCGGCAGGCATCACGCAGGGCGCGGTATTCCATGCGGGTCAAAATTCGGGGTGCTTTAGTGTCGAATTTAGGATGGGTGATGGCGGAGGCAACATTATTGTCGATATGTTTATTAATAATCAGAAAACGATAGAACGTCTTGATGGAGTTGATTTTGCGGGAGATGGATTTGGGGGTATAGTTTTGGGTGTGCAATAGGCCCAAAAAGCCGTTCAAATCATCAGTTGTGACCTCAGTAATATTGGCCTTTTTGGCCTTTTGGAGGTATTCTAGGAGCTGGTCGATGTCCTTTTTGTAAGCAATAGTGGTCGCGGAGGCCTTCTTGGCTGATCTTAGGAAGTCGACGAACAGATTTAGATAGTCTTTGAGTTCCATTGGGCCCATAATATCACCTATATGGATATAATTCAAGAACAAGGTGGAAAGTGGGGTTCACCTCGTAACAACTGGCTAAATGACATCCTCTTCGCGGCCAGCCGCGAAGTATCCTTTGGATACTCGGATGACTTCCCGTTCGCTTTCATCTTCAAAGCAAGCTTTGAAGTATTCAGCGAGCATGGGAATAACAAGTTATGAAAAGAAACCGGTTAGTTAGGTTAGGAATCATAGTCGTTTGTCTTTATCTAATCGTGACGACGGCAGCCTCACTGGTGGATTTGTGGCGGGCTGGGGATAAATTGACGTCCCGGGAGGAAAATTTGGCAGCTCTGCAGGCAGAGGGGCGTGATTTGCAGCGGCAGAAAAACGAGGTGGAGTCAGGCAATTATCTTGAGCGGATTGCCCGAGATGAGCTGGGAATGTCCAAACCGGGGGAGCAGGTGTTGATTATCCCTCAAGATCTATTGGCCGTTGGGGAGCAAACGGCAACACCGGATGCCACGCCGAACTGGCAAAAATGGGTGAGACTGCTTCTTTGAGGGTGTTTACACTGAAAATTAGCGATACTAATTTTTAGTGCCAAGGGAGAGAATCGGACTCTCGACCTAAGACTTATGAAATCTCCGCTCTACCACTGAGCTACCTTGGCTGATGGCTTGATTATACCGTGCTTGTCGCGAAGCTTCAATTGAAGTATAATTGAAGAGCAATTTTACCGCGGGGTAGTGTACAGTTGCATGTCAGGCTCATAATCTGACGGTCCGGATGCGACCTCCGGCCCCGCAACCAGCAAGTTGTTAAGTATTTCTTGCCCGCAAGTGCGGGCATTTTTATTATGTTGTGGCCTCGTAAAGAGAGTTTGTCCCAGGAAGAATGGTTAGAAGTGCAGGCGCGGGCAAAAAAAGCTTTTACTTACTCCGGGAATGGGCCAATCGGGATCGAGTATTATTTAAGTGGAGATAAAGCTGCGAGGGATATAAGAGTAGCAGGACGACTGCGTTTGCTGGCTGGACCGCTTAGAAAGGCAGTCCGGGCTTGGGCAGTTAGCGATGGAGGACCGGCGCACTACAGTTTTAACGTTAGCGTGGATGGTTCTGGGGATGGGCCGCCGGTAAATAAGTTTCGTACAATGGTCGAAGGCGCCGAGGAGCTGAACGGAGCGGTTTTTGGTGGGATGTCAGTGACTGACGCAAAGGGTCGGCTGAAAGGCCGGGATCCAAGAATCAGGGGAAGAGTTGGTCAGCTGATCAGGGCGTTTAGACTGGATGATCTGGCTCTATTGGATCAGGCGGCTCAAGGGGAAGCCTTTCTTTGGGCACCCCGAGGTGTGGTGCCGTATGATATGGTAGCCATAGCTAATTTGGCTGGGAATGGGAACGAAGCCGCTCAAACTTATTTGGAATTTGTGAAAGAGACGAAGAGAGTTGGGGCAGCTGGTTGGGTGGATATGGTTGTTGGGCATCGCGCAAATTTAGCACAGCGATTAGTATTAAGTGGCATAGAAATACGTGGGGCCAATTCTGAGTATGATAAAGGGACCCTTCGTCTCTTTCTCTGGGCAATAATAAGAGGTGGAGGTAAGTGACTTTATAGACGCTGTTTTACTCGGTATAATCATCCTTAATGTGGTATGTATATATTTTGTTGTGCGAAGGCGGGAGTCTGTACACGGGAATTTCGAATAATCCAAAGCAGAGATTTCTGGACCATAAAAACGGTAAGGGCGGAAAATATACTAGAGCTCATAGACCAATCAAAATTCTTTATACCGAGCAACTGTCTGATAAGTCCTTAGCTCTTAAGAGAGAGCTAGAAATTAAGAGTTGGGGTCGAGAGAAGAAAATAAGAGACTTAAAATTAAACTTCTGAGTGACTTGGCTTCTTATTGGTTTTGGGTGTTGACGTGGTGTGATGGGGGAATATACTGAAAATATGAAGGGGTTAATTTCTGATATTTCGGGCAAGGCGTTGACAAATGACTTCTTCCGACAAGTGTTGGAGACCGGGGAACACACACAAGTGGTGATTATGAGCATTCCGGCGGGCGGAGATATTGGGATGGAAGTGCACAAGGACAATGATCAGGTACTTTTTCTGTTGGAGGGATCAGGCAAAGTGGTTTTGAATGGTGAAGAAGCAGCATACAATGCTGGCGATTTGGTCTTGGTGCGAGCGGGAACGGAGCATAATTTTGTGAACACGGGGGACAAACCGCTGAAGATTATTACCACGTATTCGCCTCCGCACCACCCGGCGGGAACGGTGCATAAAACTAAGGAAGAGGCAGAGAAGGCGGATTATTAAGCTTCAAAACTGAGGAGGGCCGGAATAAAATAAGAAAGTTTAGTAATTGTTTTGGTGCCGGGTGGTAAATCTCCGATTTGACTAAAAGTGGGGCAATCTGGTCCATTGAACCAGATTAATCTTGTGACACCAATGGCGTAAGCAGCCTTAATGTCGCTGGTTATATTGTCTCCGGCAATAACGATTCTTTCTGGTGTGGTTTCTAGCGTGTTGGAAAGTCGCCTCCAATCTTTTTGTGGCTTGCTGGGATCAGAAATAATAATTCTGTCGTTGGGTATTAATGTGGGTGTCACTTGCGCCCACTTGGCCTTTTGGATAGCCCAGTCTTGATCTGCATGAGTAAAAATTGCCACACTGAGTCCAGATTGACAGAGTGTCTCAACTAGCTGGACAAATCCTCGCCTGATAGCCATTCTTTCCGTGTAAACTTGCTCGAGAAGGTCGATTGCTGGAATTAGTTGATCATCAGCTAGTCCTAGCTCGTGGCCAACTCGTGGGAAAATAAATTTTCGCCACTTATCAGGGCGAACTGCTTCGCCTTCAACCGAGTGGCTTTGCCGAGCATACTTTTTAAATGTGGCAGAGATGTGATCCTCTTGTTCTGGCAAGAATGTTTTCAGATA
>CAZQWX010000078.1:0-1952 GCA_964597255.1 uncultured Gammaproteobacteria bacterium
TAAAACCAGAAATTCCTGAAAAAATAAAATTGTTAAGCATAGGATAAATTATTCATACCGTAACGCATTGAGCGCCGAAATTTTAGTCGCCCGTTTGGCCGGATAAATGCCGGTGGTAACACCCACGAGAAGCGATAAAAAAATAACAAACAGCGCAAACGGAAAAGGAATAGTCGAAACATCGACGAATCCGACGCCCTTAAAAACAGCAAAGGCGGAAAGAATAATGCCAATTACTTTTCCTGCTAAAAATCCGGCAAGGATGCCAAAAACACCGCCGCAAAATCCCATGATCATTGATTCGGTCAAAAAAAGTTCCTGAACTTCCGAAGATTTCATACCCATGGCTTTCATCAGTCCAACTTCGCGGGTGCGCTCCAGAAGCGAAACCGTGAGAGTGTTAAACATGCCCAGCGCCGCAACGGATAAGGCGATGAGCCCCAAAAGCGCCAAAAGCGTCCGTGCCGTCCCAAAAAGACTATTAATTTGGGCTACTGTATCAGCCACAGATCTGGTGATATATCCCATTGCTTCAATCTGACGCCTGGCGTTATTTAAATCCTGCGGCTGGGCAACAACCACCTTAACCTGTGAATAATCCATAATGCCCAAAGACCGAAGATCCATAAAGGGAACGTAAAAAAGCGGTGTTTCGCCGGTCGGAACCACACCGATAATTGTGTAGGTGGCGGCGGTGGAAGTGAGATTTTCGTTGGAAAGTCCGGCCACGTCACCTGTCACTACGTAGGTGACGGAGAATGTTTTGCCGACGGCTTCGGACTCGGCAACGCCCAGGACTTTAAGCATGGCACGGTTGACGACCGCCTGCCTAACGGCAGAATCTGAAAGTGAAACGGTTTTAGTTTCCGGCGGTTTTACAATACCGGCTTCTGAAGCAATCTGGACAAATTGCAAACTTCCGCTGGAGTTGCGGGAAACCGGAGAAGCACTGTCGGTTGCCACGCCCAATACGCTTGGCTCACTGATATTGACGCCTGCTAACCCGACATTAATTTCGGCAAAATAGCCGGTTTTCTGCGTTTGCGTTCCGTCCTTATCACGGGATACCACGTATTTCCCATCCTCACAATCTCCCGATATTTTGGCGTCACAGGTTTTCTCATTCCACAAAAGAACCGGTGCCTGTATCCAGCGGCCCAGGGGTTTTCCGTCAACATCAAACCCCATCTTGCCGCGCCCATTGTCGCTGACATAACTTGCGCCCCAAATCTCTGTTCCCTGGCTTTCTCCCTCGGTTCGTTTAGTGTACCCGATAATACTTGCCGTAGCGGCAGGAGAAGAACGGACACGAACCCAAACTTTTGGATCAATATGAAAAGTAACCGGTTGAATGATAGCCCCCATACTGGCAATAGGCGAGGCTTCTGTTGAAACACCTGCCACCTGGCCTCCGGTTCGAACTTCAGTGACCAGATCGTTACTGGTAAATATTTTCCCTTCCACGGGTTTTATCGCCGACTGTTTGAGATAGTCGCTGGACACTCCATAAACTGCCATATCGGAAACCGCGTTATGGTAAGACACCCGGCCAACCACTGCGATAAGAGGTAAGGTCATTTGCACATGGGAAATATTTTTTAAATCAGAGAGCGTTTTATCGTTTATCCGTAGCTTGCCCCCCGGTTGGGAGCTGACATCGGTCTGGCGCATTTCTTCAAGCCGGGCCACCCGGCCAATCACCAACTGTTGCAGTCCGTATCCTAGTGAAACCAAAAATACTATAGCGGCAATGCCAATGGTCATGCCCCCTACAGTTACCAGCGTCCGGGTTCTTTTGGACGCCATATTTTTGAGGGCTAGCTCGATTAAATCAATTCGGGATATAGACTGGCGTCGTCTGATTTCCAGAACAAAAACCAACTGGCGGTACCATGAAGAAAACCGCGGTTCAACTTTCTCCACAAGGCGGGAAGGGATAAGATGTTTGCGGT
>CAZQWX010000079.1:0-4419 GCA_964597255.1 uncultured Gammaproteobacteria bacterium
CTGGCTGCTATTGTGGTAGATTCTCCAGCCACTCTGCCACCGGTAAAATTCAACATCGGCGCTATTAAAATCAATTATCAGTGGACCAGACCGCCACTGAATATTAACTTTCTAGGCATGAACTTCAGTCGTGATTTGGAAGTTAAAGAAGGCCTGGATCTGGCTGGGGGAACCAGTCTGACTTTAGAGGCAGACATGAGTAA
Organism: uncultured Gammaproteobacteria bacterium; assembly: GCA_964597255.1. GTDB lineage: Bacteria > Patescibacteriota > Microgenomatia > JAMCZE01 > JAMCZE01 > CAZQWX01. Next base: position 204 of record CAZQWX010000079.1, read on the forward strand.
AGTCGCTACCGCCGATCGAGACCAAGCACTCCAATCGCTACAGGGTATTATCGAACGCCGGGTTAATCTCTATGGTGTTTCTGAACCAGTCATTCAAACATCTCAGTCTGGTGGCAGCTATCGGGTAGTGGTGGAACTGGCAGGGATAACTGATATCCAGCAAGCTATAAACCTGGTTGGCCAGACCGCTGATCTGACTTTTCACGAAGGCTTATTCTCGACTACTTCTGGTCAGTTAGCTGCCACGCCTGGAGGAGTTCTGGCCAATCAGCAATTTCCGGTAATAACAAATCTTTCCGGCAAAGATCTTCAAAAGGCCACCGCCACTTTCGATCCCCAAACCGGCGAGCCAATTGTTCAGCTCCAATTCAATCCGGCCGGCGCCGCCAAGTTTAAAGATATTACTACTCGGGATTTACATCAACAGGTGGCCATCTATTTGGATAATCAGGAATTGCTGGCTCCGACAGTTAATACTGTCATCCCTAACGGTCAGGCCGTCATCAGTGGGGGATTTACTGCCGATCAAACCAAGCAGTTGGCGATCCTGCTTAATTCCGGCGCCCTGCCCGCCCCGGTACATATTCTCAATCAACAAACCATCGGCGCCACTCTCGGTCAGGATTCGATCAACAAAAGTGTCATCGCCGGGTTAATCGGCCTGTCCATCGTCGCCCTCTTCATGATTGGCAATTACGGCAAGCTGGGTTTGTTCGCCGATTTGGCCTTGGCCATCTATTCCCTTCTGGTCCTGGCACTATTTAAGCTAATACCGGTAACCCTGACTCTGGCTGGTATTGCCGGGTTCGTCCTGTCAATTGGCATGGCAGTTGATGCCAACATTTTGATTTTTGAACGGATGAAGGAAGAAATCCGCTGGGGTCGAAACCGCATGGCCGCCATGGAACTAGGCTTTGTCCGAGCTTTCCCGTCTATTCGTGACTCTAACGTCAGCTCCCTAATTACTTGTGCCATTCTTTACGAATTTGGCACCGGTTCCGTTCGTGGTTTTGCTTTTACCCTGGCGATTGGTATTGTGACGTCTCTTTTCACTGCCGTGGTTGTGACCAGAACGTTGCTTAGAACGTTCCAAAAATATGTTTAATTTAATGAAATTCAAATATCTGTTCTTTGGGATTTCCCTGTTAGTAATTATTCCAGGGCTATTCTCGTTATTTAAATTTGGTCTGCGGCTGTCGATTGATTTCACCGGCGGCACTATTCTAGAGTTGCAGAATTCTAAATTTCAGTCCCAAAATATCATTGACCAAATAAAACAAATCTTTCAGAAAGATGGTGTTCCGGTGGAATCAGTCCAAAAAACCAGCGCTGGCACCTATATTTTTCATACTAAATCAATCGATTCAGCCAAAAACGCTGAACTACTTGGCCTGATCAATAAACAATTTGGTCAGACTACCGAGGAAAGTTTTGAAACGGTTGGCCCGGTGATCGGAGCAGAATCAACCAAAAATGCTCTGATTGCCGTTGCCTTGGCCTCGCTGGCTATTATTGCCTATGTGGCCTATGCCTTCCGCGAGGTACCTAAACCCTATTCTTCCTGGAAGTTCGGCGTGACAGCGGTCATTGCTCTGTTGCATGACGTCCTGGTGGTTACTGGTATCTTTTCCCTTCTGGGTCATTTTCTAGGAATAGAAATCGACACGCTTTTTGTTACCGCCCTACTAACTGTAATTGGCTTCTCGGTCCATGATACTATTGTGGTCTATGATCGCATCCGCGAAAACTTGCGCAAGGAATCGAATAAAATCTCATTCACTGATGTGGTCAACGAGTCACTAATTCAAACCCTTGGCCGATCGCTAACTACTTCCCTAACAGTAGTATTTACTTTATTAGCCCTCATTCTTTTCGGTGGTGAATCTATCCACTATTTTGTCCTGGCCTTGTTAATTGGTATTATCTCTGGTACTTACTCCAGTATCTTCAATGCCGCCCCGCTTCTGGTATTATGGGAAGAGAAGAAAACTAATGTATAGAAAAAAATTCCTCAAGATTGACGGCCGGAACATTTCCTATCTTGAAGAAGGCCATGGTAAACCGGTGGTTCTGATTCACGGACTTGGTTCTGATTGCATGGTTTGGGGGAAAATAATTCCCCATCTAGATCGACACTTTCGTGTCCTTGCTATGAGTCTTCCATTCTATGGCAGTTACAATGGTTTTGGTAACCGCTATACCTATCACACCTATACTGACTTGGTAGAAAAATTTATCAAAGAGAAACGCGTTCGCAAACCTTCTCTGATAGGTCATTCCTTGGGTGGTGTGATCTCGGTGGAATATGCCGCCCGACATCCCAATTCAGTTCCCGCAATTGTGCCAATATCTGCACCACTTTCTGACCACAGCAAACCTGTTCCAGCTATTTGGCAACTAGGTGTTGACCTGGCCCTAAAAAGTAGAACTACCCAAGAGGCCATTAACTGGCTAGAAAGCCAAGGTGAACTTCGAGACCTCTTAGCTGGAGTTCTTTTTCCAGAAAAACAAAGTCGAGAACTGGCTGCTGCCAGCGCTGACATGGTCAAGCGGATCCCTGTTAAATATATGGCTGCCTGTTTTAATGACACCTTTCATTGGAGTTTTCGTAAATTTTGTGGAAAAGGTACGAGTGCCAGCCATGTTTGTTTATGGCTCAAAAGATGTCCCAATTCAAGCGATCAATGGGGCAGGTCTTTGCAAACTGGTTCCGCATGCTCGCATGGAGACGCTGCCTACCGGCCATTTCGTCCAGACTGATATGCCCGATGAACTCTCAAAATTAATCTTGGACTTTTTCAAGTCATTAGGTTTCCTTGCTTAAGATTGTCACAGTTCATACTGGCCTCCAGGTATTAAAGTTATTATATTTAATAACTTCCGGAAATATTTAAGGTTAAATCCTGGGTATTATGTTCTATTCTCATGTCCTTTCTCTTTGCCAATGTGTTCAAATTCCATAAACCAGGAGCGCAGTATCCTGACACTTTCTAATGCTCCGACATCATCTGTTCCCACATAGCCCATGCCCAGCCATTTGAGAAGTCCCCGGGGATTGAGTTCCAAAAGCATCTTGCGGCCGGTTTTGCGCAGCCCAGTATTAAAATAAACTTCTTCCATGATTTCCTTGTATCTTGCCAGTGATTGAGGATCAGCCTGATTGAGACCCTGGTGGAAATCCCACCCGGAAGTTCCCAGCATTCTAGGTTTATGGGTAGTCATAATGTGGGCCGGGTTATAATTTAAGTGTAGATAGACAATATCTTGGCCCAGGGTTTTAACCAGGTCATGGTGATATTGAAAGCTTGGTAAGTAATCTTCTGGCAACTTGTTACTGTTTTCTTCATAGTAGACCCGAGCAGAAGCGTTAGCATGGCCCCAATCATAAACGACTTTTACTTGTGGGTGATTGATATCAGCAACAATTTCCTTCAAAACATTGTAGTCAGAAGCCACCACTTTAATCTTTGTTTTGTCCAGTATCGGAGCCAGGTTTTCCAGACACAGAATTACTTTAGTTTTTTCTAGGTCAGTCAGGCAAAGCTTTACGTTATTAACAACGTTCCCTATCGCTTCAGCCATGGGCATCGCTGCGGGAATAATCCCCGGATGTAAGACCAAGGTTGGATTATCATCAACCAGAGCGGAAGCCAACCTGATATGGGTTTTTATGCCATTAACTACTTCTCCCGATAGAAACCCAAGATTTAATGTCTTGGCTGCCTGATGGGGATCAGCAAATTGGGCCGGCGGGTAAACCGCATGAACGGATTCAATCTTCAGCCCTTGCTCCTGAAGTCGCCGCACCCGTTCCAAATATATTTCCCAACTGTCGCTGTTAAGAATCCCGACGTTGAAGGCATCAAATTCAATGCCATCAAAACCACCGGGCAGAAAAAGATGCTGCTTTGGTTTGCCGACACTGGTGACAATCTTGTGCCAACGGGCCGAGTGTTTAACCAGAGCATCTAGATAATTGGAAGCCAAATAATATGGCTTGGTGTGGGCGAAAACCTGTTGCAGTAGAAATTTCATGTCACGAGAAAATTGTCTATATTTTTTGCCAAGTCTTCGGGGTGTTCATCTTCTAGTGAGTGTTTCCCTTCCATCTCTAGGAGTGAAATGTTTCCCGGTAGTAATGCTTTATACCTTTTGATTTTTGCTCCGAGTGGATCCTGGTTACCTAAAATAACCATAAGCGGTATGGTAACTGTTC
>CAZQWX010000080.1:0-6692 GCA_964597255.1 uncultured Gammaproteobacteria bacterium
CTATCATGCTTGAGGTTGTTCTGGCAATACCGCTCATCGGCTACTCAATTATTCTCCATGAAATCTCTCACGGTTGGCTGGCCGACCGACTCGGCGACCCCACTGCCCGGCTCTCCGGCCGGCTCACTCTGGACCCCCGGCCCCACATCGATCCCCTCATGACCATCGCCCTGCCGATCCTGACCTTCCTGCTTGGGGGCATCATCTTGGGAGCCGCCAAACCGGTCCCAATTGATCCCTTCAATTTCCGCGAGCCTAAAAAGGACATCGCCCTGACCGCCGCCATTGGCCCGGTCACCAACCTGGCCATCGCTGCTGTTCTGTCTCTAGTCCTGCGTGTCTTACCATTTATCATGCCCAACTATTCTTTATACTTAATACTTAATACTTTATTCACCTTCGTGGTCCAGGCCAACGTCTTCTTGGCCATCTTTAATCTTCTTCCCATCCCGCCGCTGGACGGTTTCAAAGTGGTGGGTGGCATCCTGCCCGACGATCTGGCCGCTGCCTGGAACTCTCTGGAGCGTCTGGGATTTCTGTCCCTCTTCATTATTCTGCTCTTTTTCACCACCTTGGTCGGCGGCATCGTCGTTCCGATCGCTTCCACCATCCTGAAATTTCTGCTACCATAGAGCCATGAAACCTGTTGTCATCATTTCCGGCGGCTCCGATGGTTTGGGCAAAGAGATTGCCCGCCAGCTGGCGGGAGACTATCAGGTCATCATTCTCTCGCCAACCGAAGACAAACTCAAAGCTGCAGCCGCCGAAATCGGCGCCGACTATCAACCTTGCGACGTCTCTGATTGGAACCAGGTCAACACCGCTGTCAAAAACATTCTGGCCAAATATCAAAAAATTGACGTGTTGATCAACAATGCCGGCATCTGGATCGAAGGCGAACTGGACGCCAATGATCCCGCCAGGATCAAACAAGTTCTTGACGTTAATACGCTGGGTACCGTATTTTTGACTCGCGCCGTTGTGCCCACCATGAAGGCCCAAAAATCTGGCCGGATTATCAATATCATCTCTCAGGCTGGGTTATATGGCAAAGCCGAACGCAGCGTCTATTATGCCTCGAAATGGGCCATTACCGGATTAACAAAATCCTTAGACTTGGAGTTGGTTAAATATAACATTGCTGTCATGGGTATCTATCCCGCCATAATTAACACCGGCATGTATAAAGCTGCCGGCGTGGCCAAAGATACATCAAAGGGTTTAGAACCCGTGGACATTGCCAAGAGTATTAAATTTATTCTTTCCTTCCCACCCAACGTCACCTTCCCCGAACTCGGCATGAAAAACAACCTCCAATACTCCTAAACTCCCTTCAGTAAAACATTTGCTTTTCTGAGGTATAATCAATGTACAAGGTTCTCTGGGGTTAGCTGGAGGGAAGTCAAGTTTTCCCTGGTCAGCGTTCTTACGGAAAACGGGAACCGGAGTCTCTGGGCGCAAGCTCTGTGTCCAAAGCAGGTGCCCACAAAAAGTTTCCGGGGAACAGCTTCTCTACTGGCGGCTTCAGGGGCCTTTTCTTTGGTCAGCTTCAACCTTACCTTCTGATATAATCAATTTGTCGCCGAAGTAGCTCAATGGCAGAGCAACTGTTTTGTAAACAGTAGGTTGTCAGTCCGATTCTGACCTTCGGCTCAAAAAGAAAAAGAGACTTGACCTCCGAGTCCCTGTCTCGGCTCAAAAAAGCAAATTTTGCTCGTTCTACACCTCAAGAAGAAACAATAAGTCCTTGGTTTACACTGAAAATTTCGAGAGAGATTTTTACGTGTCCGAGTCCGAGAGTCGGCTCAACCAACAGATCTCTCAAGTTTTCCAAACACCGACGTGAGGCCATGACCAACATTAATAATTGGAATTTTTGCCCTACACATCGGACAACTATCTACCCCGGCATCGAAGACCATTCTCTCCTCACGGGGATCAATCCTTACATCACCTTCCACTGGAATCGGCTCTCTCAACTCATCATTAATTTTCTTCCACCGTGACATTGTCCCAAATGTATCGACCGACAAAAACGGTAAACCAATCGAGCCCTCATTCACTTGCTCCGGGTTCCCATTAATCACCGCACAGGCAGCAATCACTGTCCCACCATACGCTCTGACAGCATCTCCCAAAGTCCTTAGCCTTCTCCCAGTGATGACCACATCAACTGACACCAAAATATTCTTACCCTGTATGTCTGAGCGCTGATCTTCGCGAAGAAACAATGCCCGATCCGCGCCATCCCCCTCAAAAGGGAAAACCAAAACTTGCTCCTGGCCTGTACTTACTGCCAAATCGTTACCCACTAAATAGGCATGTGCCAGGCCAAATTGATCAAACTCGGCAATACCATCAATACGCAGTTTGTTTGGTCCAAGTAAAAATTCCCTTTTTATCTTGCCAGCAGTATTCCTGGCTATTTCCCCCATCTCTGGGGCATGAGTCACCAGCTTGTCTAGCCCCACATACACCAAGCCGTGACGACTGCCATCTCCATACGCAAAATGGGAACCAAGAACCACCGACCCTGCTGCAGCCACTTCCTCGAGGACACCTTTCTTATACTCAGGCATAACCATTCCGTCCTATGATAACCACGCTGGTTTTTTTTACAAGAAGCAACTTTTATTACTTCATCCCCAACTCCAGAAGCCGATTATATTTAGAAATTCTCTCCCCTCTGTCCATGCCTCCAAACTTAACATAATCTGCGTTGACTGCCAGAGCGAAATCGGCAATCCAATCATCGTCTGTCTCCTGACCACGATGCGACACCACAATTTTCAAGCCCCCTTCCCGGGCCACCCGCACCGCCTCTTTTGCCCCGGAGATTGTTCCTATTTGGTTAGGTTTAATCACCACTGCATTGATAGCTTTCGTGTCAACAGCCTTTTTAACTCTCTCGGGGTTGGTAGTGGTCAAATCGTCACCGACCACCAGAAGGTCAGGATGATTTTTGGAGAATTCCACCCATTGATCCCAGGACTCGTCGTCAAAAGGATCCTCAACAGAAACAATGTTATATGACTCCAGTGCCAAGGGCTCATCTTGATGGAAAGAGGCCGCCAAGTCCAAGGCAATTTTCTTGTCAGGAAAAACCTGTTTTATAGTTGCCAGAGCGGTGTCGTTACTAAAACTCGCCGGCGAAAATCCCCCCTCCGCGCCCACAAGGGTTTCAATTTTTTCCCGATTAAGATACTCTCGCAGCCTTTTACAGTCCGCATCCGCCTGGGCCACACTCTCCTCGATCACCAAAAATTCCTGAAACGACAGCGCTTTATTACTTGGAGTCCCGTGCTCTCCGCCTTCAAACATCAACACCATCAACTTTGGAAAATTCGTGGTTCGTAGGTCTGGATTTGCCCCAGTTAGTCCTGCCTTGAAAAACGCCGCCGACACCGCCAGTGTCGCGTTACCCCCAAATCCATGCGAGGCAATCTCCCAATCCAATTTGGCCTGATCCCAATCTTTCCCCGACAGCATCTTCTTCATTTGACCAATCTGCTCAACTGCCTCATCGGCCGGCACCTTAGCGATTTCATACTTCCCGGCCGAAATCCCCGCCGGCACTGACGCGGCTGTCGCCTGGCCGTTATCAAAAACAATCTTTGCTTCCACCGTCTCATCCCCCAACGATGCCAGAATTTTATACGCTGAAACATTAACAATTTTCATTCCTCTCAGTCTAGCAAATCTGACAAAAACGTGTTAGCTTAATTTCATGAGATCTCGTCTCATGTTTTTTATTTGCATCTTTTTCTTAACCCTATTCGCACTCACCTCCCATCCAGTCCTCGCTGCCCAAACCTTTGACATGGCCAATCCAAATAATTGGAATATTAGGTTCGATGGAGGAGCTTCTGGAGATCAACTGGGGCATTTATATCAGCAAGCCGCAGATCTTGACGGCAACGGCAAACCAGATCTTATCATTAGCGCACCTTTTGCCAGCAACAGTCATTCTAATGCTGGTTCTGTCTATATTATCTATGATTCAATCCTAAGTAAGCTTTCGGGAAAGGGTAATACGATTGATCTGTCCAATTCATCTAACTGGAATGTCCGTTTTGATGGAGCCGCTGCTGGTTCTGGAAGCTCTACTGGCGATTGGTTGGGTGATGGAGTTATCGGAGTTGCCGATTTAGAGGGTCATGGCAAACAAGATCTGATCCTACCGGCTCCAGCGGCAGACAATAACTCCCTTAAGAACTCCGGCTCCATGTATGTAATATATAACTCTCTTTTTAGTAAATATTCAGGCACAGGGAATATCGTCGACCTATCGACTACGAGCAATTTCAACATTCGGATTGATGGCGACACAGGCAACTCGATTTATGGTCTAGGTTTGTCTGATGGCATGATGCAAACGGTTGACGTTGACGGGGATGGCAAAAGCGATATTATTACTGCAGAATACACTGCAGATAACAATAGCCGTGCGGCTTCTGGTTCCGTATTTGTGATCTATAATACTATTCTGCAAAAATACAGCGGAACTGGAAATCTTCTTAGTCTAAGTAATTCATCAAATTATAACTTACGGTTTGACGGAGCAACAGCTGGTGATAACTTAAGTGGCGATACTGCTTTTGCTGGCGCAGATCTTTTTAAAACAGGCCAGACCGACCTCGTAATAGGATGTTATGCCTGCGCCTTTAATTCACGTACCGATTCCGGATCACTATATATCATCAAACACACAATATTTGGATCGTTAACAGGCACAGGCCATAACATTGATCTTGCCAACTCGTCCAATTACAATATTCGTTTCGATGGAGCCAGCGCTGAGGACTTTTTTTCGGCTCAAGATTTTGGAGTTCCTATAGACCTGAATGGAGATGGTAAACCAGATATCATTGCGGGATCAAGCTCATCCTATCATGGGGTCAACGGTTCTGGCTCAGTTTATATAATCTTCAACAGCCTTTTTAGCGGATACAGTGGAACTGGCAACAATGTGGACATGGCTAACTCTAATAATTGGAACATAAGATTTGATGGTGTTTGGACTAATGAGTTTTTAGGTCTTGATCAAATCCAAGTCGCTGATTTTAAATCTGCTGGTGAGAAGGACCTACTGATAAGTTCGCGGGCTAGTAATAACTCCCGAACTGACTCTGGCTCGATGTATGTAGTATACAGCCCTTCGTTCGGTGGATATTCTGGGGTAGGAAATATTGTCCCCTTCTCTGATACAACAAGCTACAATTTACGTTATGACGGAGCTTTGGCAAGTGACGTTGATTTTGAATCGCTCAACGTTCTACCTTACGACTTAAATGGGGACGGGAGCCCTGACCTTATCTTGGGTGCTGCCACGACTGCTTACAATTCCCACACCAATTCCGGTTCCGTCTATCTCATCTACAACTTCCCCCACACTATCACTCTTCGAGGTAATGCTCCGGGACAGGTCTCTACTTTCACTTCTAAGTTTAATATTGGAGGTACGGTAGATGCCTCCAACTCTGTCACCAACATTGCCAATGTCCAGTACAGTCTGGATAGCAATAACCCCTCCTCCAGCAACTGGAAGAACTGTACTGCCGATGACGGCAGCTTCAACTCTATCAAGGAAAACTTTACTTGCCAGGATATCAGCCTATCCGGGTTGGAATCCAACACTAAACACACCTTATATATCCGGGCTCAGGATACAAATGGATCCTATACCGCCCAATCTTCCTATAACACCAACTCCTTCTGGTATGGCAGCGCCCCTGATATCACCAACTGTCCTGCCAATTGGAGCCACTGTATTAGCGCCGGACCTACCAGAACCGCTCCGGCCACCTTTGTTCAGTCGGATAACAACCCCAACGCGGGAGTTCTAGCTTCTAACACCACTGATACCAACGATTTATATATCCATGTTCTCTCCCGGACAGAGAACTATCTCACATCCCTAAACCCCAAAGTGTCTATGCCCGAAGATCAAGGCTATGCTCCTGTCTCTGACATCTACCAGATCCAGATTTTTTCCGCCTTCAACGGTTATCCCCTAGATCCTACAACCAACCCCTATACCATTATCCTCTCCTATGATCCCGCCAAGGTTACCGCTATCAACAATCTCAAACTGGCCTACTATATCAACAATCGTTGGAAACTCTTCCCCGGACAGTTGGTCATCAATCCTGCCAATCACACAATAGCCACAGTCACCAAAATGGCTAATACCTACTTTACGGTAGTCAACAACAGCTATATCCCAACTGCTACCCCAGTTCTGGGAACAGAGATAAAAAACGTCGTCACCACTCCACCAGAAGCTACACTCACTCCACCTTCCAATTCTCTCCAGAGCAAACCAGTTTCCAAAAACCAGCAACCAGCAACAAAAAAGACCTGCTTCCTTCTCTGGTGTTGGTAAGAAATTATTTTGGCGCACATTACTGCTGACGTTAGTCAGTATGTTGCGACAAAAGAAGAAACCCCGACCGTGAGGTCGTGGGTAGATTCATTTCTTGTTCACCAACTTTTTCTCCGCCTGATAGACAACCTCCCGCGTCCGAGAAATGGCATCCGGATTTACCGACATGGACGTAATCCCCAACTCCACCAACTTTTCTACCAACTCCGGATAATCTGACGGCGCCTGGCCACACATCGAACAGGTGACATCATATTTATTGCACGTCTTAATTATCCGCTCAAAGCTCCACAGCGCTGCCGGATCC
>CAZQWX010000081.1:0-2028 GCA_964597255.1 uncultured Gammaproteobacteria bacterium
CCATATGCCTTAATGATACTAAAATTTCATTAAGAATTTATGAGGACTAAATGCGTTTAGCCACGACGATGAGCCGTTTTGAATCCAAAAATCCTGTGCAAGTGAAAAGAGTTAGGGTTTGATCGGGGGTTGGGGCAATGACTTCTGTCTGGTTGGGATAGACGTCTTTAATCCCAGTCACCTTATAGAAATACCAGCGGTCTTTGGTAAACACGTAAACGCTTTGGCCAATTTTGACGTCTTTGAGGTTAAGGAAAAGACCCTCCCTAGCGTGGGCAAAAATGACTTGATTGCCAAACTCATCAGGATAGGCTGAACCGAGACCAAAACCGGCCACATCAGGAAAAACTTCCCAGTAACCATTAATAACTCGTGCTTCCTTAACCGGCAAATCGATGTTGAGAGCCGGAATGAGAATCCGCACTGGTGGGTTCTTAGACTTAGACTTTGCTGGCTCAGTTTGGAGCAAGTTGGAGTCAACCGAAACTGGTTCTTGAGAGAAAGAAACGGATTCCCGGGAAGAAGTGTTAACAATCCGACCCGGCCTTGTAAAGGAATTTTTTCTGAGAAAAATTGCCAAGATAACCAGGCTAATACCGGCCAAAAACACGATTCCATAAAGGAGCCAGCTTCTCTTTTTCATTTTAGCTGTGGGCCAGCTTTTTAACGAGGCTACCACCAAGAAGCTTGAGAGAGGGAATATATGCCGGAGTGTGACTCATGTAGGCTCGGTATCTTTCGACAAAATCAATCAGAGCTTGTTTTTCCTCCTGATTGCCTAAGTGGATATACCTCCATATTAAGATCGGCGCCATCAGAAGCGTGATTATAGTGGGCCATTGGAGGAGAAAGCCAACGATTATGAGGATAAACCCCAAATATTGCGGATGGCGGACATAAGTATATGGTCCTGTGGTAGCAAGAGTGTGCTTTTTGACAGCGTTGTAAAGAACCTTCCAGCCAGCACCAATCAAGAGGATTCCGCCAATAATGAGAACATTGCTAAGAATATGGAGCCAGTTGAAGTGCGGATCCCCTTGGACACCGAGAAAGGTCTCGAGCAAATGCCCGTTATTGTGGGAGAAATCAATCCCCAGACGGTTACCAAAAACAGAAGTCAAGAGAAAAATCGTTAGGGGAAAGCCGTACATTTCCACAAATAAAGCGACGATAAAAGCCATGATTAGCCGAAATGATTGCCAGTCGATTTTAGTCTGGGGCTTGAAGGCGGCCTTGATAAAATAACCAAACAGCAAAATGTTGAAGGCGACCAATATCCACTGACCGTAATCATATGTCATATCTGGAGTTTAGCACTGCCTTCATTAAGGTTTTATGAAGATTCAGCCAAAAGCCCGGTAATAAGCTCCTTTTGCTTATCGGGTTGAGCGATTCCTGTCAGCGACAATCTGTCTTGCCCTGTCTCACTCCTAAAGACTATTTCTAAATCTCCGTATTGTAATATCCGTCCCCATAGGGATTGGTTTAAGGAAACTGACTGGATATCCTCTAGGTTATAAGCTTCCTCCTTCAGATTAAAGACGCCCTGCTGTTTGACTAGCCTTTTGCCGGCGATGTGATAGTGCGTAGAAAACCATTTAAGGATGAGGGTAAGCATTACGGTAATTTGAATAGTAGTTTTTATTAGCTCTAGCAGAACAAACAAGATGATGGTGTGGTGGTGAAAAGCTTCTAGAAACTGGATCTTACTTATGGACAGGTAGGCAAGGAGAAACAACAAATCTGTCAGCGCCGCTAATACTATGCACTTAGCAAGTATTAAGACGACACTTTCCCGCAACAATTTCATATTTGGGTGTGATGAGTATGATCTTTGTCATTCTTGTCAGAGTGCCCGTGGTGCATAAACAGATGCATTCCTAGGCATAATAGCAGCGGTGCTAAGAGTAGAAAGTTAAGGTTAAGTAGGTTCATGATGTTTTCACCTCGGTGAAGACTATAGCAAATTAATGATGAAGATTTTGTGAAGTTTAGGAAGAAATTGTCTTTGGAGGAGCTCTGGTGGGC
>CAZQWX010000082.1:0-10110 GCA_964597255.1 uncultured Gammaproteobacteria bacterium
TACTTTCGGTGGGTGTAGGAAGCAAAATCGTCCCAGTCCATGACAATGTAATCAATGCCCAAGCCTTCACAGTGTACGCGGATTGCGGTTTCGACAGATGTCATGTGTTTGACAGGCAGCAAAATTGGATTATAATATAAATCAATTGAATAAACGCGTTTGCGTTTGCGGTTCTCGTTCGCCAGCTGGCGAACTGTGGGCCTAAAACGCTTTGATCTGGATGGTTGGAACCGGGATAGCGGCAGAAAAATATCTGACGGAGGCAAAACCGTAAAAAGATTAGCAACAAGTGTCGGTAACGGAGCTTGTCAAAAATCAGTTTTTGATATCCCCTACGACGGGGATTTTTTGATGGATTTTTAGTTCTGTTGTCCCGCCACGGCGGGATTTTTTAGTGATAGGGACATGGTGTAACGGTAGCACAATCGCCTCCAGAGCGATTTGCCTAGGTCCGAATCCTAGTGTCCCTGCAGACTAAGTGAAAAATTAGTAGAATGGAGGTGAAATATATGAGTAAAAAACGAGTTTTCGCGGGAATGAGACCAACGAGCCGACTGCATGTGGGTAACTATTTGGGTGTGGCGAAGGGGATGATCGATCTTCAAAACAAGTCGAGTCTGGACTGTATTTTTGGGGTGATGATCTATCATGCCATAACGACGCCGTATGACCCCAAGCAGCTGCCAGCGGATACGCGGTCAGTGGTTTTAGATTACCTTGGAGCTGGGTTGGATCCGAAGAAGTGCCATTTGATGATTCAATCAGAGGAACATGTTTATCTAGCCTATCTCTTGAGTACTATTTATCAAGTGGCCAGGCTGGAAGACCTTCCGACCTATAAAGAGAAGAAAGAACAACACCCTGAGTACGTTAATATGGGGCTGTTGTACTATCCAGTACTGATGACAGCAGATATTTTGTTGTATAAAGCGGTATCGGTGCCCATAGGGCGTGACCAGGAGCCGCATTTGGAGGTAGCAAGAGAGATTGCAAGAAAGTTTAACAGCATGTTTGGTGAGACCTTTCCGGAGCCACAAAGTTATAAAACACCGGCACAATACGTTCCTTCCCTTTTAGGAGAGGGAAAGATGAGTAAGAGTGTGGAAGGGAGTTATATTGGCCTGACAGACGATCTGGCAACGATTAAAGCGAAGTTGGCGAAGGCACCGACGGATTCAGGGCACGGAGAGAAGTTCCCAGACGTCGGGCCGGCGGCGAACATTATGGCTTTTGTAGAACTGTTCCAAGGCCATGACCGAGCAATGCAGTATCGGGAAGCGTATAAAAATGAAGGAATCCGCTACGGCGATCTGAAAATGGAATTGGCGGAAAAGATTTATGGTGAGCTGGCACCGATTCAGGAAAAACGAAAGTATTTTGAGACACACCCAGCTGAGGTGGATGCGATTTTAGAGGAGGGAAAAGACTACGCCAAGAAAATTGCTGACGAAACGCTTTTGGAAGTGCGAGAGAAAATGGGGCTGGTTTAAGCTAGTGTTGAACCGGCAAGTAGAGCAATGGCTGGCCGGGCACTTTCGTGGCGGCCAAAGAAGACTGCATCCACTGCAAGTATTATTCCGGCTGCCCTGGCTGCGTAACTGGCGACTCGGAGTGCCTCGATACCAATTCGTTCACCCTTAGGATCAAGAAATTCAGCGATTTGCTCGATAGAGTGACTTCTAGCGTCAATGATTCTTGTTTTTGGCATACATCTATTTTGGCTTCTAGATTTAGATTATTGCAAGGGCTAATTCTGAGTTTCTAGCTTGCAGCCCCGGCCGCGGTAGGTAATCAGATCGCATTTGGGACTGGCAGAAGTGAGGCGTTTACGCAGGCGATGAAGCATCTGGTCAAGGGCGTGGTCGTTGACGTCGTACATTTTGTTCTTCCAGACAGCCTCAATCATGGCTTCGCGGGAAACGAATTGACCCTTACGATCAATGAGGAACTCGGCCAGGTCATATTCTTGGCGGGAGAGATGATTGGGGAAACGGATGGGGCCGATTTGTTCGTAATCACCGCTGGTTAGTTGCTCCAGGTGATCAAGCATAGGGATGGAGTAGGCGCTTTCCGGATTGGCGCGATTGAATTCGGCAATCCGTTCCAGATCCAATTTGAGTTTTGGGTCAAGGGCGGGATTATCGATGATGGTTGGTAGATTGGTGCCATCAGATGCGAGCTTAACAAACCGCTTGATCAGTCTCGGAATTCCGTTGGTGGCGGAAATAATCAGTTTCTTTGTTTGTTTGTCAACTGTTGTTTCATAATATTTTTCCCATTGAGAGAGCGAAGTGTTGGCGTCATTGTCTGAAAGAGCTGGTACAGCGATTTTGTTTTCTAAAATGAGTGGCTCAATTGGCGTAAGACTGCCCAAGTTAGAATTTCTTGTGAGGTCAACACTCGACAGGCAGATTACTGAGGTTCTTGGTCTGGTAGATTCGCGAATGGCCCGTATGACCGAGAAGAGCGGTGTATAGTGTTCCTTGCTAGAGAGACGATCGGCATGATCGACTATGATGATAATATGCTGGGTTGTTGATCGGGGGAGATTTTCCAGTTGGTCGATGTTTTTCTGAAGGCCAGAGTCGTATAGCTCATCCCCGTTAATCCAATAAGTAAGAATTTCAGAAGTACCAAAGTAATTTTGTTGGGCATTTTTGTCATCAAGAAGAAACTGAAGGTCGGAAGTTTTGCCGATGCCGGCGGGTCCAAGAATAAATATCGATTCACCTCGCAAAATAAGGCGGGCAATTTTTGAGAAATAGTCATGTCGATAAGATGGTGGATAGCTTATGTCCGTACCTCACGATTCTATCACAAAGCTCCAGATGAGATTGTATTGATGACTAAATGTAATAAAAAGATCAAGTAAGATCTTAATAGTGATGTGAAAATCTAGTGAAGATGAGAAAAGTTGATGTTCTTGAAAGATTGCCGCTATTTAATCGACTTATCCCTCCTCGGGTGACTTTGACTGATGACTGTCAAATTAGAGAGAGGTTTGAGCGAAAACTGAGGGAATATGAGCTCCGCTATCAATTTGAAGGTCGTGAGACTACCCATCATAAAATTGCAGTTGTCAGTGAACTTCTTAGTTCTGGCAGAGTTAGGGAGTATGGTTTGAGACAAAAACTACTTCACGAGCCGTGGTTTAACGAGGATTACTATCAAAGAGCGCTTGGTGTCATTTCTGATTACGCTAAAACCGGGGGCGAGAACGTCGTTGGAGGGACGGGATTCTGATGGCGATGATCCGACCATGTAACATAAAGAGTTAGAAATAGTCGTAAATATTTGGGTCCGGAAGAATCAAGTGGCACACAAAGGTCGATTTGATAGGAGGTGAGAATTATGACTAAGGAAAATGGTTTTTTGACAGATAAGGAGATATGGCACCCAGGTTGTGGAGCTGGAACAAAAGGCGCCTGTTTCGCTTTATCAAGGGGTCCTGATGGATGGGAGTGTTTGATGTTGTCGAACCCAGAGATGGCAGCAATGGTTGGAATTAGGCTGGGATGGAGAGTAAATGTTGATCCTGAGGATGGGAAAGCCTGGTGTCCGAAGGAAGCCTTAAGCAACTCAAAGAAACCGGTTTAATCTAGTAAGTTTCACCTCAAGTTGCTAGAATAACCGTGTGAAACCTCAAATTGATGTCACGGATTTTGCCAAGCTGGATCTACGCGTGGGGGAGATAGTAGACACTTCGGAAGTAGAGGGTAGCGAGAAGCTGGTGGAGCTGCAAGTAGATTTCGGGCCCGCCTTCGCTGAAAGCTACGGCGAGGCAAGACGGACGATTTATGCTGGCATCAAGAAGTGGTATACTGCCGAGTCTCTAGTAGGTCGAAAACTTATATTTGTGGTGAATTTAGCGCCAAAAAAGTTTAAGATTGGGAATCGGGAATATATAAGCGAGGGCATGTTGATGGCAGCGGGCGCAGACGAAGCAGTTTTATATAATTTCGATCAAGCTTTAGAACCAGGAACGATAATTAGATAAGTCGCAATATGGATTTTCCAGTAAAGAACAAGGATAACGGGAAAAATGGTGTATCTGCCGATAGGCAGGGGAAGAATGGTAACGCCAAAAAGTCGGTGAAGATGTTTAAGATGGAGATGAAGTTTGGACTGAAGGATATTTTGCTCTATGGTCTGGTAGCACTGTTGATTCTTCTGACCATCAGCAGTTTTATTGGTAACCAGCCGCAAAACAAAGTGGAGCCGATTTCGCAGGTGTTGGCAGATGCGAAGGGGGGGAAGGTGTCGAAGATTGAGGTGTCGGAAAACGATCTGACGGTGACGTATAAAAATGGCACGGTGGTCGATTCACGTAAAGATCCGAACACTGATTTGAACCAGACGTTATTTTCCAAAGAACAATTGGGGCTTGAGCCTGGATCAATAACACTGCTTAATTCCAACGATCTCCTTAAGAACTTTTGGGTAAATACGTTCCTCCAATTTGGGCCAATTGTCTTGTTCTTCGTATTAATTGTTTGGCTCTATCGACGCCAAATGCAGGGGGCAAACTCAATTTTTTCCTTTGGCCAGAGCCCGGCAAAACAATATAACAAAGACATGCCACGGGTGAGCTTTAAGGATGTAGCGGGGGTGGATGAAGCCAAAAGGGAACTAGAGGAAATTGTGGACTTTTTAAAGAATCCAAAGAAATACTCGGCTCTTGGGGCGAGAACACCAAAAGGGGTACTTCTGGTTGGACCATCAGGAACCGGGAAAACGCTTCTGGCAAAAGCGGTGGCGGGAGAAGCGGGAGTGCCATTTTTCTCGATGGCCGGGAGTGAATTTATGGAAATGTTGGTTGGGGTGGGGGCGAGTCGGGCGCGAGATCTCTTTTTGACAGCCAAGAAAAACAAACCAGCAATTATTTTTATTGATGAGATTGATGCGATTGGGTGAACCAGGTCGGTCGGGTTGGTAGGAGGTCATGACGAACGGGAGCAGACATTAAACCAGATTTTGATTGAGATGGATGGGTTCGAACCAAACGAGCAGGTGATAGTTATGGCGGCAACAAACCGTGGTGATCTTTTGGATCCAGCATTGTTGCGGCCAGGAAGATTTGATCGCCGGGTGGTATTGGATTTGCCGGACAAAGAGGGGAGATTGGCAATTCTGAAAGTGCATCAGAAGAATAAGCCGTTTGATGACAGTGTAGATTGGGAAAAGGTAGCCCAACGGACGGTGGGCTTTTCGGGGGCGGATCTGGAGAACATGCTGAACGAGGCAGCTATTGAAGCGGCCCGACATGACCGGACCAAGATTGCCATGGTGGATGTGGAAGAGGCGGCGACGAAAGTGAAACTGGGCCCACAGAAGAAGCGCATGCAATCAGATCTGGACAAGAAAATTACGGCCTATCACGAAGTTGGACATGCGATTGTGACCCATGAACTGCCAAACATGGATCCGGTGCACCGAATCAGCATTGTTTCCCGGGGTATGTCGTTGGGGCACACCTTGATTCCGCCAACAGCGGACCGGTTACACGAGACCAAGTCGCATTTGGTCGAGCAGATTGCCTCAATGCTTGGAGGTCGGGCAGCGGAGGAAATGGTGTTTTCCGAAATGACGACCGGGGCGGCATCGGACATTTCGCAAGCAACAACAATCGCCCGGGAGATGGTCATGGAGTTTGGCATGAGCGACTTGGGACCAATCAACTTCGGGGCGGAACAGGCCGAATATATGGGTCGGATGTATATGGAACCACAAAAGATTTCGGAGGATATGGCTGGGAAGATTGATGAGGCAGTGCGCAAATTGATTGAGGATGGTTATAAATTGGCGGTGTCGATTTTGAAGAAAAACCGGAAAGTTTTGGACAAAGTGTCAGCGGAATTAATTACCAAGGAAACACTGGAGGGAGAAGAATTTGAAAAACTAATGGGCCATGCAAAAGCTAGTACTAATTGACGGTCACGCAATACTTCACCGAGCGTATCACGCTTTACCCCCAACATTGACGAACAGGGAGGGTACCCCGACCAATGCTATCTATGGCTTTATGACAATGCTGCTGCGAGTCCTTTCCGACTTAAAACCGGACTATCTGGCAGTGGCGTTTGATCTGCCGGCGCCGACGTTTCGGCAGCAAATGTATACCCAATATCAAGGCAAGCGGCCGGAGATGGAAGGTAATTTGACCAGTCAGATACCATTAACGCATGAACTCCTTGCGACTTTGAAGATTCCATATTTTGAGGTGGCAGGATTTGAAGCCGATGATGTGATTGGGACGCTAGCTGCACAAGCAGTTGGTAGTTCAGAGTTGGTAGTTGGTAGCAAAAAGAATCCGAAGTCGACTATGAACTATGGACTAAAAACTAATAACTCTCCTGTTGATGTCGTTATCGTTACTGGCGATCGGGATATGTTGCAGTTGGTTGGGGGACATACTAAGGTGATGGTGCCTGTCAAGGGCTTATCAGAGACGAAAACCTATGATGAAAAATTGGTAACCGAGGAATTTGGAGTTACACCGGCACAGTGGGTCGATGTTAAAGCACTTAAAGGTGATGCTTCAGATAACTATCCTGGGGTTGCCGGGATAGGCCCAAAGACGGCGGAAAAGCTGATTGGGGAGTATGGCAGCCTGGAAAAACTGTATGGGAAATTGGGGGAGTTGGTAAAGTTGGATGCAAAGACGGCCAAGAAGTTGGCGGAGGGGGCGGAGAGTGCGGGATTGTCACAGAAATTGGCGAGGATCGTTACGGATGTACCAGTACATTTAGATTTGGTCAATGCAGCTGTGGCCAAGATTGATTGGGCGGATGGTGTTACGTTTATGCGGGAGAAATTGAGTTTTCGGACAATCAGCGAAAGAGTGGATAAGGAATACCTTGGTAAGATGAGTAAGGATAGTAAAAACAATAACGAGAATAATGACCAAATGAAGTTGATTTGAGGGGGTGAGAGTATGTGCTTAAATTGCGGCTGTGATCGGCTTAATGATCAGATGAATGACCCCAAAAATATTATTTGGGATCAGGTGAAGGCGGCAGCGGTGGCGGGTGGGATGAGCTTGGAAGACACGGTGGCAGAGATAAAGAGAATGATGGATAAGGGATTGGAAGAAGAGAAAAAGGCTAGCTAGGTTGTTTATTTCGGATGACCATGCACTGTTTATTTCTGAGGATGTAATGCCTGAGAATGCATTCAAAGGGGGGTACATGGATTCCGGCGAGTGTTTCCCTTAAAACAGCATGCTGACTATTTGCACTAAGCACTTTTTCAACCTTACCATCCGGTCCTATCCCAATACGGAGGTGACATGCGGGACACTCCGTGGGTTTATAGATTTGTTCTGGTACGTGGTTTTGTTGGTCCTCGGTCACACGCCAGGGATTTTCAGCCAAGCGACTTTATTTGTCAAGCCAGGCAGGATAGAATACAGGCGTGCCGAAAGAATTAAAGATAGCCCTGGTTCATGATTATATTAAGGAATTTGGGGGAGCCGAGCGGGTGTTGATGACACTACATGAGATGTTTCCGGAAGCGCCGATTTATACGGCGTTTGTGACGCCGGGGAGCACGGCCGAAAATGAATTCAGGAAGGCAGGGGCCAAACTGGTCCCTTCCTGGGCCAATCTTCTGATAAGAAGTAGAAACCTCTATAGTCCACTGCGGTTTTTGGTGCCGTTGATTTGGGAGGCATTTGACTTTTCGAAATTTGATGTGGTTATCCTCTCCAGCAGTGGCTATTTTGCCAAACAGATTCGGGTCCCAAAACAGACAAAAGTTATTTGCTATTGTCATACGCCACCAAGGTTTATTTGGGGCTATCAGACCTCGATGGAATGGCAGAAGAAACTTTGGCCGGTGCGGCTATATGGCTATATTTTTGGTCACTTCCTGCGGTTGTATGATTTTTTGGCGGCACAACGGGTGAATCAATTTATTGCTAATTCGGAGAATATTGCCAGAAGAATAAAGAAGAACTATCGAAGAGACTCGGTGGTGATTTATCCGCCAATAGAAGTAAAGAAGATTACTGGTTTTGTAAATAACCACAACTTTGCGAAGCCCAAGAGCGAGTTTTATTTGTGGGCAGGAAGGATTGTGGGGGGGAAAGGTTTGCCAATAGTGATGGAAGCGGCAAATAAACTTGGGGTGAAACTTAAAGTGGCTGGCGAGCAGAGTGGCTTTATGTGGGAACAGAAAGAGATGGACAAGCAAAGAAGCCAGAATATTGAATTTCTGGGCCGGGTTGCCGATGAAGAGCTGTGGGAACTTTATGCCACTTGCAAGGCGTTTATTGTGGCGGAGCGGGATGTTGACTTCGGGATTGTACAAATCGAGGCCATGGCGGCAGGAGCAGCGGTTGTGGCGCACGAGTCCGGGGGCTATATAGAAACTATTATTGAGGGCAAGACCGGCACGTTTTTTAAAGATTATAATGTTGAGAGTTTGATAGAAGCGATAGAAACAATACGGAAGATGAGGATTAAAAAGGAAGATTGTCAGCGACAAGCGGTGAAGTTTTCTAAAGAAGAGTTTGTTAAAAAAATGAAGGAGATTGTTTATGCCTGAATTACCGGAGGTTCAGACCATTGTGAATCAACTCAAAGAGGTTCTTATCGGCAAGAAGATTGTTGGCGTGGAAGTGAGATTACCTAAGATATTTCAAGGTTCTAGGGATCAGGTTCTAGGTTCTAAAATAATTGACGTACAACGACGGGCAAAGATCATTATTCTGAAACTGGATAACGGGAAAAACATTGTGGTGCATTTGAAAATGACGGGGCAGCTGGTTTACGGTCATGGGACAGCGGAGACAGTTTCGTTTTCGCAGGGAATTCCGTTTGCAGGAATGAGTTTGCCGGGAAAAACAACGCACGTGATTTTTGACTTGGAAGATCCGTCGACAGGCCCAGGACGCGCCAATGCGCGGCTCTTTTTTAATGATCTACGGCAATTCGGGTGGGTGAAGGTTATTTCGGATAAAGAATTAGGGGAAATTAATGAGAAGCATGGGCCAGAGCCCTTCACTATCGTTCAGGGTAAACCGGTTGATAATAAAGAGTTTACGCCGGAGTATTTGGCAAAGATTTGCGGCAATTGGGGTCGACCAATAAAAATACTCTTGATGGAACAGAGCAAAATTGCTGGGATTGGTAATATCTATGCCAATGAGGCGTTGTGGTGCGCAGGAATCTCACCCATGAAGCGGGGACGAGAGATAGAAACTGGGAAAATTGAGGCGCTGTACAAGTGTATTAAAAAGGTATTAGAAACAGGTTTAAAGTATGGAGGTAGCAGTGCGGCTGACGAGGCCTTTATTAATGCAAAAGGGGAGAAGGGTCACATGCAGGAGCATTTTGTGGTGTATCAAAAACAAGGCACGCCATGCCCACGGTGTGGAACAAAAATCGCCATGAGCCGAATTGGGGGTCGAGGAACGTTCTTCTGTCCGAAGTGTCAGAAGTAATAATTACACAAATTAGCTACGAATTTACACAAATACGACTTTGCACAAACACAATGGCAGAACTGATTTACAAAGATTTAGGATACAAAATATATGGTGCCTTATATGAAGTTTATAATAATCTTGGATATGGACACCGAGAGTCTGTTTATCAAAAGGCGCTTGCCGATGAGCTTTATAATCGGCTAATCCCTTTTGCGAGAGAGTTAAGATTAAGTGTGTTCTACAAAGGCCAAAAGGTGGGAGAATATATTCCGGATTTTGTAGTGGATGGCAAGGTTATTTTGGAGTTAAAAGCTTTGGAGTATCTGCCACCTTTGTTGTCCACGCAGTTGGTTAATTATTTGAAAGGGACAAACTTTCGTCTGGGACTTTTGGTAAACTTTGGTGCTCCTAAACTCCAGATAATTAGAAAAGTGTGGGGCACAATTGGTGAGAATTAGTAGTGAATTTGTGATGATTCAGAAATTATTTCTACAGAACTTTCGCAGTTATGCGAAAAAAGACTTCGAGTTTTCGGCTGGAACCACACTAATTGTGGGACCAAATGCGGTGGGGAAAACCAATATTTTGGAGGCAATTTTTGAGCTGGCGACGGGCCGGAGCTTTTGGGCTGATCAGGAGAGAGAAGTGATAAAAGAAGACCAGGAGGTAGGGAGAGTAAC
>CAZQWX010000083.1:0-4795 GCA_964597255.1 uncultured Gammaproteobacteria bacterium
ACAGTGAATCACCCACCAAAAACCCAACGGAAACTGCCATGATTGACAGAAACCAGGGAGTAATCGGCCAGATTGTTGCAGATAATTTTGCAAACAGAGATGTTTTCTGTTTTACCCGGTCACTTTGAGCGGCGTTTAGGAACAGGATTATTAGCTCTGCCAGACCAACCACCGGCACAAATACCAAGTCCATATAATGCAATTGCACCAGAATTCCCAGTCCGATGCCGGCAAGAAATAGAAAAAGCAGTTTTCGCCGCAGGGTTGCCAGATAGAGACACAACATGGTACCGAGGGCAAAAAACGGAATCGGATTGGGGTTCCAGGAAAACCGGGAGATGTCTACCATCTTTGGCGAAACGGCCACCAAAAAGGCGGTAATCAATGCAGCCCGCTCATTGAAAAACAGTTTGACCAGATAGTAAATCAGAACAATAGCGGCCAAACCAAATAAGGCAGCCATAACCGCCGGACCCACCGGGTTCAGTTGAAATAACCAGAGGAATGGCAACATGAAATAGTAATAGATCGGCCCGGTATAGAAGCCGCCAACCGAAGCATTTGGTCCTAAAAGCGTCCACTGATGATCCACAAGCATGTGCATGACCACCAAAGCATCGCGGCCTTCATCACCAAGAAACTGGAGATAGTCGGAGAGGCGGTAGAAACGTAGGGCGGCAGCTACCAACAGAATTATTACCAACCAGAATTTACTACTGCGTCGAAGCTTACTCATTTTGCCTGTTTTTTCCAGATCACCTTACTGTAAATGAAGAAGTTCCAGATCAAACCGACGCCAACACCGGCAACATAGAACACCATGTACCAGCTGAGAAGCCTAATTATTGGTCCATCAATGATCGGCCCTTTATATTTGGCCAGGCCAAAAATTAACTCACCGATTTTCAGGAACGTGAATTGAATTAACAACGAGCCAAGTGACAGAACATTAAATTGAATAAACTTTCCGGGAATTTCCTTCCAAGAAGTGAGCTTCCGGTCTGAAAAGGTCCAAAGGTTGTTTAACAGGAAATTGGAAACAACAGCTAACTCTGCACCGGCAGCTCCAGCATTGGCTGGCGTCATCCCAAAGTGAACCCCAATGAGAAGAACAGTGGTGTTGATGACAAAACCAATCCCACCAACCACGGCAAACCGCAGAACCCGTGCAATCTCTTTCATGTCAATATTTTTGATAGCGATCATTCTTGATTTTTATTCAGTCTATATCTTAGCGCATAATGAATCAGATTTTTAGTATAAGAAACTGTGCTCATTTTCGACCGGCCACCAAAGCGGTCAGAATAAACAATCGGTTGCTCAATCACTTTGAGGCCAGAAACAAGTCCTTCAAAAGCGAAGGCAGGAACGAAAAGCCAGTCATCGTGTACTGAGACCGCCCGGCGTAGCCTTAGCCAGGTTGTTTTCGTGAAGGCCCGATAGAGGTTGGTAAACTCGTTGATCCGACCGTTGACCAAAAAATGGAGCGAACGATTGGCGGCAAAGCTTAAACTGCGGCGCCACCAGGCCCAGTTGGTTATGCTCCCACCAGATATATAACGACTGCCAATAACGACATCATATTTCTCCAGTTGGTTGATAAACTTTGGCAGCAGCTTCGGATCACAGGAAAGATCGGCCTCCATAGTTACCAGGTAGTCAGCTGCTAGCTTATTCACTGCATAATCTAGACCAATCGCCAGTCCTGAGCCCAACTTCCCAGGACCAGAGATCTTAGTATCGAGATAATGGATGCTTTTATTTTTAACGGCAATTGCCTTAACAATTTCTGGTGTTTTATCCCGAGAGTGACTATCAGAGATTAATAACTCTAATTTATAGTCTCGGAGACTTTTTACTTCAGCGAGGATGGAGGCGATGAACTGGGAGATATTTTCACCTTCATTATAAGTCGGTGCTACTACTACAACTTTTTTCGCAGTCATCGACTTGCGGTCCTCGCTTCGCTGCGGGCCTAAGGTTGGGGCAACGACGACGGTTTTTTTCATCGGCTTAAGCCTAAGCGGTCGGCCCAGATAACAGCAATTATTTTGAGGCTCTCTATGGGGGTATTATTGGTCATTTTGCTGTCGCCCGTCTCTCGCAGATTAAACTTGATTGGTATCTCTTTGATCTTAGCACCCCGTTTCTTCATTTCGTAGAGCAGTCGCGTTTTATAGACAAATGATTTGGCAAAAACCCTTTCGAAGTCGATGGTATCCAAAAAACCTTTGACCCGGGCCAGGCGAAAGCCGGTGGTAAAGTCGTGGATATCCCACATCAACAGTCCAATCTGGTAAACCATATTCCCAATTATCGACCAAAACTTCCGATCCAGCCCCCACTCTTTTGGGATGGACCCACCAGAAATGTATCTGGATCCCAAGATATAATCGTAGCCGTTGTCGAACTCGGACACAAATCTGGGAATGTCGAATGGATCATGCTGGAAATCAGAGTCCATTTCCATTACCGCATCGGCGTGCAGCTTGTCTATTGCATAGCGGAAACCATGAGTATAGGCAGATCCCAAACCATATTTCCCGCCTTCATCGAGCAGGAAAAGCTGCTCGGGGTATTTCTTTGTTTGATCTTGAACCAACTTCCAGGTGCCATCTGGAGAATGGCTATCTACATAAAGCAGCATCATGCTATGGTTCTTTATTTTAGGAAATACCTCTTTTAAAACTATCCCAATCATCCTTTTGGTGTGACCAATTTCATTGTAGGTAGGAATAATGACCACAATTCGCGGCGCCTTGACTGTAATTTTTTTGGCCATAGTTTAGATTGAGTATATCAAGGGGAAAGCTTAAAATACAGTTATGAAATTTGACATTATTACCCTTTTCCCAGATATGTTCTCCGGCCCATTGAGCTTGAGCATTATAAAGCGGGCTTTGGAGAAGAAATTAGTTGAGATTAACCTGCACGACTTGCGTAGGTTCGCGATTGATGACCGCGGCACGGTGGACGACAGACCGTATGGTGGGGGTGTGGGCATGGTGCTGCGCATAGAACCAATTTTTAAGGCGTTAATGGAGATAAAAGACAAAAATAGCGGAATTAAGGCCAACAAAAGTCGGGTGGTACTTATGGATCCGCGAGGTCAAAAGTTCACCCAGGCCAAGGCCCGAGAATATTCTCAACTGGACCAGCTGGTTCTGGTTTGTGGGCATTATGAAGGTGTGGACGAACGAGTTCGGGAATATCTGGTGGATGAGGCAGTTAGTATTGGCGACTACGTTCTGACCGGCGGTGAAATCCCAACGATGGTCATTGTTGATGCCGTGACTCGCCTATTGCCCGGTGTTCTAGAAAAACCAGACGCTACAACAATAGAATCATTTTCTAATAATGCGTCTGCCCTGAGCGAAGTCGAAGGGCCCCAACCATATCTTGAGTATCCCCAATACACCCGCCCAGAAGATTTTAATGGTTGGAAAGTGCCAGAAATACTTCTGTCGGGCAACCACGCCGAGATAGCGAAATGGCGAGGATCTAAGCAGTAATTCCTTGTTCTACGAGTTTGTCAATTATTTCTCTCCAGGTACTGAATTTCATTTTTAACTTTTCCTCGGTTCCTTTAACACTTAGACCACCAAATTTGGGATAACGCACGGGACTGGCGCCGGTAGCAAAAAATTCGTCGATCGACCAGGATTTAAGTGGGCCGGGTTCATGTCTGGTTTTTAGTAATAGATAGGAAACCAATTCTAGAGGTGTGGCAGTATCGCTGGAGCTAGCATGATAAATACCAGCAGTCTTAGTTGCAATAATCTTATCTATAACTATGCAAATTTCATCAACGAAGGAAATTGATACTTGCTGGTCGGAAAATAATGGTAACAGTTTGCCTTCGTCATACTGTTGCAGTGGTTTACGCAAATAATCTGGTTTTAAATCGTATTTTGCTCTGACCGGATAGATCAACCGTAGTATGGTGGTTTTGTCTCCAAATTTTTCCCGAACTAGCCTTTCACCTTCAGCCTTAGTAAATCCATACCAATTCAGTTTG
This sequence comes from uncultured Gammaproteobacteria bacterium, assembly GCA_964597255.1. Taxonomy (GTDB): domain Bacteria; phylum Patescibacteriota; class Microgenomatia; order JAMCZE01; family JAMCZE01; genus CAZQWX01. Next base: position 4,019 of record CAZQWX010000083.1, read on the forward strand.
TTAGAATCAGTTTCCGGAACTGCATCTTCAGCATATGGTCCGGGATTTTCTGCTGACCCAGGAAAAACCATATCGGTCGATATATGGATTAAATGGCTAGATTTAAAACAGTCAAGAATATTTTGAACAGCTTGGACATTTGTTTGCCAGCAGCTTCTATTCTTGTCGCCCCGTTGTTTTTCACCCCCACCAACATCGGTATAAGCAGCAAAATGAATAGTCGTTTCTGGTCTGTTTTCGTCAAAATATTTCTCCAACTCGGCCTTTTCGAGAAGATTAAACGCTGGATATTCTGGAGTTAATAACTCATATTTTGAGGAATAAAGCTCGACAAACCTCGAACCCACTAATCCTGAAGCGCCAGTAATAAGAATCTTCATAAACTGTCTAGGGGAGAATTAGTCCTGTCTTTGTCGCTTAAAATCGGGTTCTTGATTGGCCAATTTATTTTGGAGAATATTTTTGGATCATCCCATAACAGACCAATTTCTTTTCCGGCCTCAAACTCAGCAGTAACTGCATATCCATAGACCGCGTCTGTCTTAGAGATTACACAAAATCCGTTAGCGCATCCTGATGGAACCCAAACTGCTTTAGGATTAGTTCCTCCAATTTCACAAGTGAATACCTCGCCATAGGTTTCCGACCCTTTCCTGACATCAACGACAACCTGAAAGACATCGCCGGAGTAGCAATAGACAAGCTTACACCAAGGGGCAATATGAAGGCCTCGTAAAACATTAGTCTTACTTACCGATCTATTTATCTGCCGAAATA
>CAZQWX010000084.1:0-10031 GCA_964597255.1 uncultured Gammaproteobacteria bacterium
CGTCATTTCCACAGACACATGTGCCTTATTAAGGGGTATGTTTGTTTTTTCCAATTCTTCGGCCAATTTCACAAAGCTTGGGAGGTAGAGTTGACCGAAGCCCATATCTCCAGAATTACCGGTGGCCCCTGAAAGACTTATTCTGTAATAGCCTCGCTGTAAAGCCGGAAGTTGGGCATAGTGGTCGACAGTCTGAGCGAGGGCTCTTAGAACTAGTTCTCTGCGCTCCGCGGGGTAGCTGAACACTTCCTGCTTAAAAGCACAAAAATTACAGTTGTTCCCGCACTCTAACCCATGAGTCAGCACAGATTCTCCACCTAGCCCGTTGCAAAAGGAATTAACTGTGCCTAGTGGGATCGGATTATCTTCACTACCTATGTTGGTATAAAAAAATTCCGGAGTCGGGACCACTTTAAACCTTTCCTGCCAAACTGTTTGACCATTCATGACGAATCTGGCTTTTAATCCGTTGTCATCAACTTCGTAAACTTCCAATGGCGAAACCACGTGCGTGGGTGGCATCCCATCTTCGCCAGAATGAGCAATAGGCATGTTTAGTCGAAAAGTTTCAAATTGAACCGGGATCCTGTTGGAATGATTTTCTGTTGACCCCCTTCGAACCAACATTCTTTCGTCCGCGCCACGAGAAACTCTGCGAAACTCATCCACTTGTTCATCCGTCACATTCAATCCTACCGTCGAAACCGTAGCCACCATCGCCGCTCTTATAGCTGCTTGTTGGCCTCTTTGGTCTAACAAAGGGCTTGAGTATACCGAATGGACCCATGCCTCAAGAGATACCCTGACATTTTGCTGATTTTCCTGGATCCACAGCGCATCTCTGACGATTGGTCTATCTGGACTGTGTCGTGATTCAAAGCCAATATGTTCTGTCATCGCCGAGATTCTATAGGATATTTGACAAAACACAAACTGATGTCATAATTGTTGACAGATGGTGACAACTGTGGATTATTTGACCAAACTTGGGCTGTCGCAAAAGCAAATTAAGATCTATCTGGATCTGGCAGCACACCCAGAATCGACGGTGGTCCAAGTGCATGGCAGGATACAAGAACCGCGAAGCTCAATTTATCTTGAGCTAGAACGGCTGATTGACGAGGGCTTTGTCATTTCCAAGAAGGTGGGTAAGTCCACACTGTATAAAATAACTGATCCCAAGATCTTGCAGCTGGTTTTGGAGGAAAGAGCCAAGAATTTGCAGTTTCTGACCCAGAATTTGGGCAGCTTCAGCCAGGATATTAAAGAGTTTGAAGTGGCTCGGGAGACGCCCAAAACCATTAATATTTATAAAGGTCAGGCCGGCATCAAGCAGCTGTTGTGGAATATTATCATTTCTCAAGCGGACGAAGTAATTGGTTTCAGCCCAGGGCAATTGGAACACGTGACTGATCGGGTGTTTGCCGAGAAATGGCGCGAAGAATTCGGCCGTTTGGGCATGCATAACCGGATTATTTTTAATAAGCCAAAACCACTAGTGTGGTCTGACGTGCCTGGGTTTTTGGAAAAACATGTTGAGGCCAAAACTCTGGATGAAAACAAGATTAAGTTTGATCGGATGACATTGATTTACAAAGATGTTTTGACGGTGTGCAGCTTGAAAACAGACAAGGACCAATATGGCATTGAGATCAGAGATGAGCTGTTGGTTAAGTCCTATTTCCAGCTGTTTGATTTCTTATGGAAGCACGTGGCCAAGCCGCTGAAGAGATAGGTTGTTGTTATGTCAACCTTGAGTAAAAAGTGACTCAATGATCTCGTAGACCTCCTTATTGGCCTCGTAACTTCGATAATTTTTGGAGTTAAGCCATGCAGAATCATCGTGTTCTGCGCTAAGAATTACTTCTGGCCGAGAAGGAAGAACGAAATGAAAGAAGACAGCCAGAATTTTTACATTTTCACCTTTGTCGACAGCAGTCCATTCACCAATTCGTAGAACTTTGCTGGGAATTCCAGATAGATTGATGCCAGTTTCCTCGAGGACTTCTCTGGTGGCGGTTTTTTCTAGTGGTTCAGCAAAGTCATCTCTGATTCCACCCGGAATGTGCCAGTTTCGATTGGCGTCGATTCCTGACGGATGAAGAACTAATATACCTCCATCAGATTCAACGACTGCCTTTCCAGACACGCGTTGAACAAGTTTTCTCCCAGTCATACAAGAATCTTAGCATAATCTTTTGGATCGATGCCCGATAGGGACTTGGAGATTTTGTTGGCTCCGGCGGCTCTTAACTTTTCTTGTAAAGCTTTATCTTTATTCACACCAAAAACAGTCATGCCAGCGGCTTTGCCGGCCAGGGCGCCGGTCGGGGAATCCTCAAAAACCAGACATTGAGAGGGTAGAATACCTAACAATTCTGCAGTCTTAAGATAGATATCTGGTGCTGGTTTGGCGTGGGCAAAGTCATCACCGGAGACGAGGACTTTGAAGAACTGGTCGACCCCGAGCTTGTGAATTATTTTTCCCGTCATGGGTCGGGAATGACCGCTGGTGGCGATGGCCAGGGGCATGTTTTGGCCAGAAAACTTCTTGATTAAGTTTTTGGCTCCGGGCATAAGCTTGACGTCTTTTAATAAAAATTCATAGGTCAAGTTGCGCCGCTCATTGGCAAGATCAGTGATGTTGCCGGTGAAACCATAAGTTTGTTTAAAATATTCTGCTATATCTTTGGCGCCCATGCCCATGACATGAACGTTTATGGCGGGGGTATATTTTTTGCCGTGGCGGGCAAAGAACATGGCCGTGGCCTGGCGCCAATATTTTTCGGAGTCAATTAATAAGCCGTCCAGATCAAAAATTACCGCTTCGAACATGAGAGGAGTATAGCAAAAACTTTATTTTGTCTTGGCTAATTTAGCGTTCCACTGAACGCGGGCTTTGACCAGTTTTATATCTTACCAAATAAATGGAATCAGAGTCTTGGATCGCTTTTTATACGCTGGGTAGTCTTTGGGAAAGGTTTGGGTCATAAGTTTTTCCTCATGGCCGATGCGAGAGAGAAAAATGGGAATCTGGGAGATAAAAAATAGCATGACTAGGAAGTTTTGGGCCACGAGTATTGTTCCCAGACCCATGAGGATGAAACCGGTATAGATCGGATGGCGAACGTAGCCATAGATGCCCTGGGTGATGAGTTCATGACCTGTTTTCAGGTCAATGGTCAAGCTCCAGTTTTGGCCTAAGGTTCTTCGAGCGATGAGGGCGATACCAAGGCCGATTAGTGTTAGCGCTGTCCCAACGACTTGGAGAGCGGGAATAGAAATTTGCGAGGAGATAATATTAAAGTGGCACCCTGACCAAGTTACTTGACATGGTGGCAGAATGCTAAACTTTTTGGCTAGAAAGATGAAGGCAATAATTAGCACAGCCATGATGATTCGCAAGTACCAGAAGCCTAAGTCTCGATGTTGGGTGGGCTTGACATTGCCCCAGTTGAGGGCCCAATAAACCATGAAAGCCAGCCAACAGAGAAGGACGATGCTTTGGGGGGTAATCATGGTGGACACTATACCACAGCAAAACTATTTGCTGCGACCGAGATCTCTTTGGCGAAGTTCTTGAAAAATGGCTTTGCCGAGATCGGTTTTGAACGCGTTTTGATGGGTGTCAAAAAACGTACCCAGAACCGAAAAATCTCCGGTTTCTTCTTCGAAAGCTTCGCCTTGGAATAAGGTTTCCAGCTTATCGGCCTCGAGAGCAACTTGGGATTCAGGAGTTGTCAAGCTGTTAAATTCATTAAACAGACTAATATAGTCGTCTTGTATCTCTGATGGGAGGAGTTTGTAAATTAATTGCTTCGCCTGTTCTTCCATCTGGCGTTTCTGACCGTATTTTCCGGAGAGAGGGGTGACATCTTCCATTTTTGCCATGACCCAGTCATGGACCAGAAGCATCTGGACGACTTTGTTGACATCCACTTTTTGTTTCTTGGCCAGATATAAACCGAGACACATGGCGCCATAGGAATGAGAGGCAATCACGTCGGAGTCCTGGCCGGCGAGCAACCACCCCTGGCGGCGGGTCGTTTTGAGCGTGCGGATAATGGAGTAGAGATCTTTGATGGTTGGCATAGAATAAATTATTGAGCTCTAATACTTTTTAGATCTTCTGGTAAGTGGCTGGTGTCATTAATCCCTTCATTAATAAAAATTCCGTTTGCGTTAGAGTTAAAAACTGTCAACGAAGCATTGTCTGGATCATATTTAAAGCTTTCATCTCTGGGAACTTTAAGCAGATAGGGAATCAATGCTCTGATAGCTCCGCCATGAAGGATGATTACGGCTGTTTTATTCGGGTTGGCGGCTATTATTGATTCTATGGCATTGGCAAGACGTGTTTCAAAGTTTTTCCAGGACTCGCCTTGTTGGGGCTGATATATGTATCTCTCTTCTAGAGTCATTAGATCAAGAAGTTTTTTTATCTCCGGCCAAGATTTGCCAGATAGTGCTCCCCAGCTTCTTTCTTGAAAACCGTCAACAATCGAAAGTGGAATAGCTAATGTCTGGGACAGGATCTTGCCACTTTGTATCGCCCGTCTACTGTTTGATGAATAAAGCGACTGGGGTTTTAGGTTCAAGAGAAACTTGGCAGTTGCCTCCATTTGCTTAACTCCCTTCTCGTCAAGTGTTTCTGGGTCATTGGGTGCGTGGAGTAACTCGCTGGTATTCTTTTGCGTTTCACCGTGTCGGACCAGAATTAATTTCATGCTATGTGATTTTAACAGAAGTTCGACTGGTGTGCTTTTGCTCTAGGCTTCTAGCACAAAAAACGGAGCCGGAAGTGGCTCCGAATAACTCCGTAAGTTCCTGTTTAGTCGATGGCTGGTTTGCCGTTGACCAGTCTGTAGCCTCCGAAACCTTTTTCACCCATGGCTTCGACTTCGTTCCAGGTGACGGTTTCGTATTTAACAATGATTACTTGGGCCAGTTTTTCGCCCTTGTCGATGACGACTGGTTTGTCGGTGATATTGAGAAACTCCATCATCAATTCGTCTTTATCGCCACAATAGAACGGGTCGGCGACACCGATGCCGTTGGCCATAATCAAACCTTTGCTCATGGGGGTGCTGCTGCGGTTGGCGATTAGGAGGAAATAGCCGAGGGGAACTTTGATGACCAGGTTGGTCGAGACCAGTTTTATCTGTTTTGGCTTGATCACAACTCGATTGCGGGAATAAATGTTGTAGCCCGCAGTTTCCGGGATCTTGGTGGGTAATGGCAGAGTCTTGTTGATGCGCTTGATCTTTAGTTGCATGCTATTTATTGTTAAGGCCGCTGTTTGCTGGCTTAGTAAATTCTACTCTTCGAAGGCTTGTGAAGAAAATGAGCAAGAAAACTATCAGGTTAATCAGTCCTGAGGCGGTGCAATAGAGGCAGATGCTTTTGATGATAAAGAGCTGGAGATAGAGTAATGCGATAGAGGTACCCAGGCCGGCCAGGGAGAAAGGTAGTAGGAGTCGGAGGTAGAGCTTCTTCTTGGTCTGGAGGGAGAGAAAAACCAGCGTGAGTAATACCAGATAGTACCCAAGGCCAAAGAGGGCCAGGGGGATACCGAAGACAATGGAATATTGACTGTGCAGCACAGCCCCGCAGTCGATTAATAGGGTTGGTTGGACCGGACAAGGCGGGACGATGTTGCGAAAGTGTTCCAAAGCGAGGTAAAAGGTGTCCAATATGCCCAGTGTGGCCAAAATGGCGAGGGTGAGTTTAGCTTTCATGAGTATATTTTAGCGCAGAAGACCGGAAACTACTGCGGGGGGAATAATGCCGGTGACGGAGAGGATGACGAAGAGAACGCCGAGGGTAATGATGACCAGAAGTAGCTGGCCGACGGCGGATTTACCCAAAATGATTTCTAATCCGGCGATCATTAGAAGCACTGGCCAAAATTTGATTAGTTCCTGCCAGATGGCCGGGGTGACTAGGTCAAAGTTTTGCAGGAGTAGGACCAGGCCGACGATGATAAGAACTAGGGCAAACCAGAGGCCGCCGTGGCGATGGCAATATCTTTTTCTTGGTTGGTCGTCTGATTCGTCGATCATGTTTGGTGATAGATAATAGCCAGGCCGAGAGCGATTAAGAGTATCGGCCAGAGGGCGCCGATTTCCCAAAAGGCGAGAAAGCCAAAGTTATGCAACAGGAACACAGCGCCAATGGCGATTAAGATTATACCGCCAAAGTGACTACCATTTTCCCGACGATGATCCCGGATGGTTTGGCGAAAATTTTTGGCAGTAGCCTTGATATCGGCGACGTTGGCATGCATATAATCTGATGGCGGGAGTTCCGATTGGGAGACATCCGGGAGAATGATCCATAATAATAGATAAATGAATACACCGGTACCGTTGGCGGCCGCCAGGACGATAAAAATTAATCGGACCAGCATGGCATCCACCCCGAAATAATCGGCCAGCCCGGCGCAGACACCGCCCAGGATGTTGCGGTCGGTCAGGCGATAGAGCCGACGAACGGAAGGCGTGGCGGGACCATCGGGTGTTTTCTTGGTGGGCATACTAGTAGTATATTCCAGGCAGTCAAGCTGTCAAGCCAAAGTCGGGCTTTACAAGGCATAGTTGATAATCTAGATTAGACAGATGGTTTATGTGCTGGCCGCGGTGGCGGTCTTTTTGGTAACGGCCTTTGCTAATTGGTTGATACCGCTGATCATTTATGCCAAGAAGTTCGGCTTGTTCAGACAGCGGCCGGCAGGTTTTATCGGCTGCAATGGGTGGGGTGTGGTCATGGACGTGGTCATTGCTGGGATAATTAATGTGGCAGTGTTGGGTTATATTTTTTTTGCTAACCAAGTAATTGGGACCGCAGAGATTATGACGGCCTTGACTTGGGGATTTGCTGGTATGGTGGTGTTACACGTGTGGATGGCAGTGACAAAGTGGGAGGAGTGGATCATGCCAGAGCCGTGGCATTGGAATGCTGGCGGCTATTACCACATGCTGTCGGCCACGATTCAGTTTGGGTATATCTTGTTGCCAGTAGTGTTAATGCGGGAACATCCGGTGTTGGTATTAACGCTGGCAACTAAGCTGCTTTTTATGGTGGCTCTGTTTGGCAGCTTGAGCTTTGGTTGGGCACTCCGGATGAAAAACAAAACGGTGGATTGGGGTTGGTTGCGGATTAATGGGGAATCGTGGTAAATCTGGTCTGAATATTTTCTCCGATTAGTGCTAGCTTGTTAACCCTTTGACAAGCAGTGGTAAGGTCGACCAGATCAACAGCGTTTGGGGTAATAGACTCACTGGTGTAGGGATACATGATGGCGTCGGGGCTTTGGACGTGGCCCAGGCCCAAAGCGTGGCCGAACTCGTGAGCCAAGGTATGGATTAACTCATTTTTGCTGGGGTCGAAAAAGATGGAGATGGTGTCGGTTTGACCGTCATAAAGACCTTCTTCCGGGGTTTGGGCCAGAACGGTATTAAATGTATTGATAGTATTATTCAGTTGGCTGACCTGGAAGTTATAGGAGTTGGTTAATTGATTGAGAGCATTGGCCTCAGTTTGAAGCTTCTGTTGCTGGGATCGTAGATCGTTCTGTTGTTGGGTAAGTTGATTATAAACATCCGGCGGGGCGCCGCCCTTCTGGTTCCATGAGTCAATCTGACTGTTGAGAGTGGTTACCTGGGAGTTATAATCGGCCAGGTTGGATTTGAAGGTGGCGATGCGTTGGTCAAGACTGGTCTTGTCCTGGTTAACGGTCGAGGTTTGGGAATTGATTTGGGTGGTCAAAGCTTGGCGGCTGTCATAGACAAAGTTAATGGTCAGTTTGGCAGTTGGCTCATCGACGAACAGGGGACGGCCATAGGCAGTGGCCCAGATGGCAGTGGCTTTGCTGATGTCAGAGATTACTTCCTGGTCAGTGAGTTGAAAACGGGGGTCGATATTACCCAGATGATAGGGCATGGGTTGACTGCATGGATAATAATAGATGATGGTGTCGAGGTTGACGGTACCAGTGAGGAGAAGAGCAGCCGCGGTGGCAGCAATAATAATAGTAATAGTTATGGAGACGAGCAAGCCTTTCATGGTGGGTATTATACTAAAGTTAGTTAACTGATCGTCGTAGTTTGTATCCGGTCACAAATTCATAAAATGGCCCAACGACCATGCCCATACCAAAGGCCCAAAGTAGTTCTTCGACAGGAATGTTCGCAAGATAAATTCCGCTCAAGTTGGCAAGATACCACCAGCGGTTGATTAATTGTGGGAAGACCCGAAGTATAACGGTGTAAACCAGAAATGTCAGAGCAAAAAACATTAAGCCGGTGACGAGAGAGTCTAAAATTAGTTCACGGCGAAAATAGAGAATGACCACAGCCATGACGGCAAAGGAAGCAAAAGCGGCATAGATGGAGTTTATCCCGAGGAGATATAACAGATTAAAACTGATACCTCCCAGGCAGAAAAAAGGGATAATCATCAGCGAGAAATCGTGTTTGCGCAGAGGTCGAAGGGACAGGGCGCGGTGAAAGATGAACTCGTAGAGAGTACTGATCAGGCCGGCGGCCAGAAAGCCATAACTGAAGTCTTCAATGCCAACCAGCCAGCCGGTGAAAGTTTCTGGGTGCCAGTAATCGGTGAGGAACCAGAATTCCCAGATGGGGGCGACCAGACCAGTCAGAAGCCCAACAAAAATGATTTGTTTGCGCAGGTCCGGGCGCTTGAGGAAAATGTAGAGCCAGATGGGCAGACCGAAAGCGAGGACAATTGCTAGGTATGCATATTTATAAGGGATGGCAGGCATGAAAATGAGACTATTCGCAACCCTTACAGGGTAAACAAGTTGACGAAATATCTTTAGCTCTTACGATCATCTTGGAGCCCCGCCAAGGCGGGGTTCAAGAATAGTATAGCGTAAAACCTTCCCGGAGTATGATATTCTGTAATTATGTTGACCTTCGGTCAAGCTATTTTGTTGGGACTGATGCAGGGGATGTCGGAACTGTTTCCGGTGTCAAGTTTGGGCCACAGTGTTATTGTGCCGACGCTGCTTGGCTGGCAGATTAATCAAAGTGCCGATTTCTTCCTGGTGTTTTTGGTGGCAACACATTTGGCGACAGCGATGGTATTGTTTCTCTTTTTCTGGAAGGACTGGCTGAAAATTATCCGGGGGTTAATCCGGTCGTTTGCGGCGCGGGAAATTAAAAGTTCGGACCATGAGGCAAAATTGGCGTGGCTCTTGGTCATTGGCACGATTCCGGCCGGAGCGTTGGGGTTGCTTTTCCAGGATCAGCTGAAGACATTGTTTGCGTCACCAGTGTCGACGGCGTTTTTCTTGATGCTAAACGGGTGCATGTTGTTTGGAGCAGAGGCGCTGCGGCGACGGGCTCGAACTGGTCAACTGGCCAATTTGTCCTGGCCAAAGTCGGTTGTGGTAGGTGCGTCGCAAGCAATCGCTCTGTTTCCGGGCTTTTCCCGAACGGGATCGTCGATGGCTGGGGGGTTATTAGTGGGTTTAACGCATGAAGAAGCGGCCAAGTTTTCTTTTCTTCTGGCAACCCCGGTTATTGCGGCAGCGGCGCTGTTGAAACTGCCGGATTTGTTGGATCCATCGTTGGAGCCGGTATTACTACCAATTTTGGTTGGGGCGGTTTGTGCCGGAGTGGCAGCTTATTTTTCGGTGCGGTTTTTAACGAAATATTTTAAGACCGATGATTTAACACCATTTGCGGTTTATTGCCTGAGTGCCGGGGCAATAGCGCTGCTTATTTTCTTCCTGCAGGGGCTCTAATTTTCCTACTCGGACAGCTTGGTTACCGTTTAATTCCAATTAAAATTTCATATGTGCCATTGTTTTGTGGCCCACCCCAGAGAGAGAACATAACTGGGGAAGGTGCGACTTCGAAGCCGCAAAGCTGCATCGATGCGATCACGGACTGCCTTGGCCAGTGCCAAGCCTTTAGGTTCAGCTCGCCCTTGGGAAACTTGACGGGGAATTTTATTGGCTGCGGCAGGAAATCGGCAGCAGTACGATTTTTGAATGGGACTAGCTC
>CAZQWX010000085.1:0-2068 GCA_964597255.1 uncultured Gammaproteobacteria bacterium
ATATGTCACTTCGGTTGGCGGCACGTCGCTCTATTTGAATTCCGACAACACCTGGAACAGTGAACGGGTGTGGAACGGCACCGGCAGCGGTTGCAGCCGCTATGAAGGCAAGCCCACGTTCCAACATGACACCGGATGCAAAAAGCGCACCGAAAACGATGTCGCCGCTGATGCCGATCCCTATACGGGGGCGGCAGTATATGACAGTGTCCCCTATTCCGGCCAATCCGGTTGGTTCCAGGTTGGTGGTACCAGCCTCGCGTCGCCACTCATTGCTGCGGTTTATGCTTTGAATGGTGTTCCAACAAACACTACTGCTAATTCCCTGCCCTACGCCAATACTTCTGCCTTGCATGACATCACTGTCGGCAGCAACGGCCGGTGTTTTGGTTCGACGAAATATCTTTGCACCGCCGGCACCGGCTATGACGGTCCGACCGGCCTTGGCACCCCCAATGGCACCGCCGCCTTCTAACACGACGGAAAACCTGACCAAACGTTTTATAATACGTTTATGCCAACACTTCGAGAGCGGCTAACTACTATAACCTGGGGCGCTACTGAAAGATTACTTTTTACAGCAACAACAACTTATTTGTTTATACCCAAAGAGCTGATCTCAGAGAATCCTGTCATCTCTGGGTTAGCTGCCATCATATTTTCAGAATTAGTATTGCAAACAATCGCAAACCTTACTTTGTTACTTTTGCACGAGCCTATCGAACCTCCAATCAATGCTATCCTACCATTCGAAACAAATACACGGGGTAATATTATTGATCGTGTATCATCTATACATACTATAACTGGTACTCGTACCTAGATATTTGTCTAAGATGTACCTGTGGTTTTAACCGCTTACTTATGGGAAAGTTCTTTTCCGCTCTACTGGCTATACTTACTGCGACCTTAACCTCCTGGATAGGTCCCCATGGTAAGTTGGTCCGAACACCAACGAGTACCTCCACTCCCTCCGCCAGTGTCCAGGTAGAAATAGCTACGCCAGCGGGCCAACCGGATGAAACTGCCAAACCGGAAGAACCAGAACCAACGCCGACTCCCCCACTGCAAGTCAACACGACCGATATAAATATTAATGACCTGCGCTATCCCAACTCCACCACTACTGACAGCGGCAACGCCAGTTTGGGTCTGCAAACTTCCGACGGCGCTGACACCGTCACCAATTGGTATAAACAAAAATTCGTGGCGCTGGGACTAAATTCCACCGCCATTGCCACGACCAAATCTAACGACTCGATTATTAACAGTCTTTCTGGCGGCAATGCCAAAGCCACCGTCACCGTTAAAATTTCTCAGCCATCGGCATCGTCACCAACGACAATAAATGTTTCCATTGGCGGTCCGGGCGACGGTGTTAACAGTCAGGTGATCCAAAACATCGTTACCAACTGATACACTTGACAACTTGACTGGTATATCGTTTAATCGAGAGTGCTGCTCAGCCTACAGCGATGAAAAGAACTAACGCTTCAGTTTCTTCTTTAATTTTCGCCACCATTGCGACCGTTTTTCTAAAGGGAAAAACCAGTCATATCTATTCATCTGCCCAAAAACTTTTTGGGCATGTCTGATCATTATTCCACCAGGAAAATTTCCGATCGGTTGATTGAGGAAATTGTCAGTGCCTTGGAAAATTTGGACTATGGTTCCGTTGAACTCTATGTCCAAAATTCGGCGGTCACCCAGATCACCACAAGGCACATCAAGAAAACTGATCACTTGACAGGAAATAAGAAAAAGTAAATAAATATTCTACGCCAACTGCAAACAGAGGCGTCCCCGTCTCGGGGACGTCTTTTGTGTTTTTTTTGGCGAAGAATAAAAGGAATAAAAAGAGAAGTCCGCCATATCTGAGTACTCGCCTTCGCTCATTTGAGCAGCGGCTCGTGCACAGAAATTCGGTGGACAAAAGAAATCGTAAAACTCTCCGCCAGCTGGCGGATCGTTAACGATTTCTAATGAAAGGAGGTGAATACATAAATGAAAAAACTATTAATCGCAGGAGCAGCCGGTGCCATGCTTTTGGCATCTATCGCTCCAGCAT
>CAZQWX010000086.1:0-4758 GCA_964597255.1 uncultured Gammaproteobacteria bacterium
GCCCTCACCTGGCCCGACAATGCCTAATTCTTCCAAGGTATCCAAGATCCTGGCTGCCCGGGCATAGCCAATAGATAATTTCCGTTGCAAGAGTGAAGCTGAGGCTCGATCATACTGACAGACAATTCTGATAGCTTCGTCAATCAGTGGATCGCCGCCGGTTGCCGAATCCACCATCTTGCCTCCTGGGCCTCGGGTGGTCGTCAAGGTGGCCATGCTCGTGACCTCTTCAGTATACTGGGCTGGTCCGCCGCGTTCTTTTAGCCAGTCAACCATCTTGTGGACCTCGGCATCAGACACGAAAGCACCTTGAATTCGGCTGGGCTTGCTCTGATCCGGAGGAATATACAGCATGTCACCCCGGCCCAAGAGTTTTTCCGCCCCCGGCGTATCAATAATGACCCGAGAATCGATCATTGATGTAACATTAAAAGCTATTCGGCAGGGAATATTGGCTTTAATCAGTCCCGTGATGACGTCCACGCTCGGCCGCTGGGTCGACAAGACCAGATGAATACCAGTTGCCCGGGCCATTTGCGCCAGTCGGCAAATCGCATCCTCAACCTCCACTGGAGCAAACATCATGACATCCGCCATTTCGTCAATGATAATCACCAAAAATGGCAGAGCCTGGAAACCAGCCAATTCGTTGTAGCCTTCGATATTCCGCACGCCCACCGAAGCAAAGAGTTTATACCGCCGCTCCATTTCCGAGATTGCCCATTTAAGAGACGATAACACTTTATCTACCTCAACAATGACCGGAGTAAGTAGATGGGGGATACCGTTATACAGGGACAGTTCCACCCGCTTGGGGTCAACCATGATTAATTTCAACTCGGCCGGTGAATTGCGGAACAACAGCGTCGTCAGAAAAGCATTAATAGTCACCGATTTACCCGATCCGGTCGAGCCGGCGATCAAGACATGAGGCATCTTGGTAATATCTGCCACACATGGGTTGCCTGACACATCCAGTCCCAATGCCACGGTTAACTTGCTCTTGGCTTGTTGAATCTTATCCGATTCCAGAATGCTTCGGACGGTGACAAACTCCGGTGAATGATTGGGGATTTCAATGCCTACCAGTGATCGTCCCGGAATCGGCGCTTCCATTCTGATTTGTCCCGGTGCGGCCAAGGCCAGAGCTAGGTCATTCTGCAGGGTCGTAATCTTCGATAGCTTGGTACCCAAAGCAATTTCCAGGGCATATTGCGTCACTGCCGGGCCGGAATTCACTTCGGCTACCTTGGCCGTGATGCCAAATGATCCCAGGGTTTTTTCGATAATCGCTGCGTTTTGCTTGACATCGCCACGGTCAGCCTTGCCGCCGACGACATCCGAGAGCAGATTCAGTGGGGGATACTCCCAAATTTTGGTGTCTCCTCCGCCAGCTGGCGGATCATTTTGAATTATTCTGGCATCCATCGAGCCGGGAGGCGTGGTTCCCGCTGGGACCGTTGGCTTGGCAGTCGCCGTTTGTGGCGCTTTTTGTAGCTCGTTAGCTTTTAGCTCGTTTTTACCCATATTCATCGGTTGGTTCAGGTTTTTGGTCAAACTGTCTTTAATGAAAACCGGCGCCGGTTTGCGGCTGAATTGAAATAATTTCCCTAAAAAGCCACTAATACCCTTTGTCACATCCTGAATAATCTCCACCACTTCTCCCAATGAGAGATTAAATAAGATAGTTCCGCCAACTAATGCCAATAACAGGAAGACAAAGAATACCACGAAGCCCATTGGCACAAACGTGTAAATTGTCGCGAACATCGTCTGGCCCATGGTGCCTGACTGTGACAAGCCAATTAAGGCAGCAATAATCAGGAAGTAGCCAATAATCGAATTAGGTTTGGCCGGACCAAGTTTTACCTTGGCCAAAAATAAAGCCACCTGGACAAATGTAATCGCCAGAAAGATTCTACCCCAGCCAAAATACATGGAGAAAACCTCATCCAGCTTCGTCAAAACTCCTCCGCTGGGGAAGAACGCAGATACCAACATCAACACTGCCAACCCAATCAATCCCAAGGAAAAGATTGAATAGACGGTCTGTTTGCGCAATTTCAGCTTCAATCCACCACGTCGGTAATGTCGCATAGCGATATCAATATAGCACATTTGGTGCCTATTAAGATGTTAGGGTTTTGGTTATGAAGAAATCAAAGAAGTATTATCTTCTACACCTCAACGATGACCGGCAAAATCAGGGGACGGCGGTGAGTGGCTTCAAACAGAAATCTTTCCAACCGTTCGGTGACATGTTGGCGGACGAATCGAAAATCAGTAATTGCCCCTTTGTTCTCGGCTAATGCCGCCAGCACCTGCTGTTTCGCCTGACTTATCAATTGATCAGACTCCTTCATATATACAAAACCCCGCGATACAATGTCTACCTCGCCAATAATCTCCCGGGTAGCTTTTTCTATGGGAACAACCACCATCAGCACGCCGTCGGCAGACATAGTCAGTCTGTCACGCAGAACCACGTTGCCAACATCACCGATGCCCAAACCGTCGACCAACACATTTTTGACCTCCACCTGGCCGGCAATCCGCACTTTGCCGTCGGCGATTTCCACAACTTGACCTTCTGTCGGACAAACAATCTGCTCATCTTTATAACCCATGCCTTTCGCCAGTTTCTGATATTGCTTAATTTGTCGCAGTTCCGCCCCAAACGGCAGAACATATTTTGGTTTAACCAAATTCAGCATCAATCTTAACCCGTCCGCTGATTCGTGCCCAGAAACATGTAAATCATCCAGAACCCCGGTATAGAACACTTCAGCGCCAGTTTTTATCAGCGCGTTGATCAAGCTGTCAACGGCGGTCTCGCTCCCGGGAATCGGATCTTGGGAAAAGGTCACAAAATCTCCATCGGTCAGTTTTATTTTATGTTCACCAAAAGCCATTCGCTCCAAAGCCGAATAATTCTGACCCAGGGCACCTGTAGCAATGATTAAGACTTGATCGGCCGGATATCTGGCCACATCTTCGGGTCTAATTACTAAATCAGGAGGGAAATGGAGAAAGCCCAGTCTGGAAGCCACTTCCACGTTATTAGCAATGCTCCTGCCGGCAAACACGATTCTCCGGTTATATTTGACTGCCACATTAACAGCCTGCTGGATCCTGGAAATGCTCGATGATGTCGTGGTGACAATAAATTTTCCTCGGCATTTTTGAATTTGCTGATCAAATGTTTCTCCCACCTTCAATTCTGACGGCGTGTAGCCTGGTTTTTCTACCCGCAAACAATCAGCCAGCATTAAGACCACACCTTCGCTTCCGACTCTGGCAATTTTTTGCACATCGGCCGGCGCTTCGCTCACTGGTGTCCAGTCAAATTTGAAATCTGATCCGTGGTATACCAAGCCGGCCGGTGTATAGATCGCCAGATTGGCCGAGTCGGGGATCGAATGATTGACATGAATATAATCCACCGTGAAATCACCAACGGTAACTGGTTTGGTGTAATCAATTTCCCGATAGTCGACCTTAAGCCCCGCCTCATCTGTCTTATTTTTGGATAAACCCACCGCCAATTTGCTGCCATACACCGGAATTTCTGGAAGTTGGGGCAGGATATAGGGGAGTGAGCCGCGGTGATCTTCATGACCATGGGTCAAGAAAATCGCTCGGATCTTATCCTTCTTATCTCGTAAATAGGTGATGTCGGGGATGACAATATCCACGCCCGGCATGCTTTCATCCGGAAAGCCAATGCCGCAGTCAACAATAATAATATCCTTATCGGTTTCATAGACGTCCATATTTTTATTGACGTCCACACCCCCAAGAGAAATGATTTTCACTTTTCCATTATCCATATTTTTAAACTAAACTTAATTGTTCCGCTTCGGCCTTGTTTTTCTGATCACTATTTTCTTCTGGTTCAGTAGTCCTTTTGTCAACTAAGTCTTTCAATTTTTTAAAATCTTCCTCAAATGCCTGCATCATGTTTCCTGCTCGCAATGCTGCCGCCGGGTGGAACATCGGAAAGATTAACATACTCTTTCCGTTCCAGGTCACGTTTCGCGCTTGGCCATGAATTCTACTAATACTAGCACCCTCACCCAGGAATTTATACATGGAAAACCGGCCTAAAGTCACAATTATTTTTGGCTCAATAATTTCTATTTGCCGATCCAAAAACGGCCGAAAAAATTCAATCTCTTCCGGGGTGGGATCGCGATTTTCCGGTGGCCGGAACTTCACGATATTTGTAATATAAACTTCGTTTTCCCGCCAACCGTTAACTTGTAAATTCTTGCGCAGTAATTTTCCTGCCTGGCCAACAAACGGTCGCCGCTCTTCGTTTTCATAAAAACCCGGTGCCTCCCCAATAAACATAATCGCCGCCCCCGGATCACCTTCCCCAAACACCGCATTGATTCCTGGTCCGCCCAATGTTCCGCCGCCGGAAACTTCTAGATCAGCAGCTACTTTTTCCAGTTCTTTCTGTTTTTCTTCTTTGGTCATGAAGCCATAAATTGGGGCAGGCTTTGATCATCAATCACTACCTTATTACTGCCGCCGGATACTATCTGTTTGGCTGCTTTGCGCACCATATTATTAATTGTTCGCTCGAGCGTTCTGATCCCGCTGTCAAAGCCCAGTGGTCGGACGATTTTTGGCCAAACGTCGGGGCTGATTTCCAGTGTCCCACTTGGCAAACCAGACTCGGCCAAAATCTTTGGCAAGACAAAGTCCCGGCCAATGGTAATTTTTTCCTCATCGGAATATGATGGCATCTGA
>CAZQWX010000087.1:0-2320 GCA_964597255.1 uncultured Gammaproteobacteria bacterium
CCCCTCCAAAAAATAAATCGCGTCGGCATTTGGTCAAATCCCACCACAACATCCGGACAAGCGCCAAAGCGCCACAGGTCTTCCCAGGTTTCGTAATATGGCAAATGGGTGTAAACAGCCCCGAACTTCCCGTCTGTCGTAGGAACGGGAAGACTTCTCTTGTTCATATCCAGTGCCTTCATTATCGCAGGGCCCGGGTCGTAGTTGGCAAAAGAAGCGGCAACCTGGTTCTTGCTTAGGGCGACGCTATAAACCCTTACTTCGTCAATTAATCCGTCAATGCCGAATTCACTGGGAAAAGTATCATGGGTGCCCTGGGTCGGTACCCTCAGAATGCCTGGCTTTCCCACCCGCACATCGGCGTTGCATGTTTGCACCCCACCCCTGCCAATCAGTTTGTTGGCAACCTCAACTCCGTTGATATACAGGCGCATCATCCCATCATTCTTGTTGTATGTGCCCGCCACATCGTACCACCTGAACACTGCCAGGTGGTTAGTATCGGCATAAGGTGGTTGGTTCGGAACGCTAAGTTGTTCCCATACGCCATCAACTTTCACCATAAAGCCAGGGTATCCGTGGCTATCCACACCCAGAAAATAACCGTCGTTGTCACCCTGTTGGATTATTGGAGCCCAGTTCCACGGATACGCGCCAAGCGCGAACCACCCCTCAAGGGTCAAACTGCCGCCGTAAATCGCCGGTGCCTTGGCCGGCGGGAGGGAGACCACGGTGTTGTAACCATCGAACTCGAGTGCCGTGCCGGAGACACCTTTCGTCCAAAGAGCTTTGGGGCCAGAAACCCGTAAATTGGTTTTTGTGATGCTTTCTTTTGTAATACTACCTAATCCCTCGTCGAACTTAAACCATAAAGATGGGGCAACGACCGGTGGCCCCTTTTGGGGATTGCCCTCAAGCACAGTTTGAGATATAGAATGCCCCGGGTTCGCTCGGCTGATTTCGAGAACACCGTCTGCACTCAGTTGTAGTAATTGAGTTGCTTCGTTCAAAGGATCATTCCAATCATCTATCTTGTCCGTTCCCTTCTTGATGACACGTTTTACGCGACCTTCGGGCGTGATGGTGAAAACTTCATCCACAAAGTTATTCGGGTTCACGTCGCCGTTCGGATTGCCCGCTGTAAAGCTTGCTAAATACCTCCAGTGTACAATGATTACGGAGGGCGTATTCTTGATAATTTCGACATGGGAATACACGTTTGACCTGTCGCACATAGGCTCGGCGCCATCGCCGCTACGGCGCACAATTTCGGCAAGGTTCCACTGTCCCTTCTTAGTTTTCCAGTAAGGCAAATAACTATTGCCCCGCCAGAAAACAAGCTCCCCCCTACGCGGGGAAGCCGCACCGTAACATCGGTATATTTGCCGGTGCGGAAGTACGATTCCCATGTCCGGCCCGTGTTTATCTTGGTATAATAGGCCGCAAAATCAGCTTGGCCAAAGGCAGCGCTGGTTAAGAAAAACAGGATGAATCCAGTAGCAATCCTTCTCAACTCGATAGCTTTGGCGTTAACAAAAACCAATCTCATACTGCTTCATCTTTTGCCTGCCTATGTATTGAGCACGAACTCAGCGTTTGTGATCCAACTTTTGTACTAAGATGACAATACGAGCAAGGAGTGCAACAAGCTTTTCATCTTACCGCTCCTTTTGAGGTTTTCATGTCTTTTATTCCAGAGCCACAGACTTAGTTGCTAATTCAATTCACCTTGATCTGAATTAGAACCCTGTATATCTGTACCGTCTACTGGACTAATCATAGGTTTTGCTAAGAAGCAGTCCCCGCCACAATCAAAAGGAGAAAGACATTCGCCGCTGGTCAACTTTCGGGCAATTTAACTACGGCCTTTGAAAGCATCAGAAGTAGCCGACACCGGTTTTCCACTACTCAAAGGAGAAGCAGGTTTTGTTTACTGCAATACACGCGTGGTCCCCTCAGGCTGACACATCGAGTTTTCACCAGGTGCTACAAATTATTGAATTACCGCTCACTGCAGCGTTAACTTAATCGATATCTCAATTATACAACTTACTACAGCGCTTGTCCTTAAATGTCAAGCCCTATCCGTATATGTGTCAAAACATCGTGACCAAGGGTTTTGATCCACTGCATGCAACCTCTGACGACCTTGTGAATGCCACGAATTGGAAATCGGGCAGATGGAGAGTCGAAAGGGTTCAACAATGACGAACACCTATTCGTGATTCCTGAAAACACCAGTCTTATCAATTGCTTTGACCAGCTCTGCAGCCATCTTCCTATGCGTCGCGACAGTCGGATGCCCATTCGCTACATACCC
>CAZQWX010000088.1:0-2175 GCA_964597255.1 uncultured Gammaproteobacteria bacterium
CTTCTAGAGTATTTGCTTCGTAACAAATTTTTAATCGGCTTCCAATCTTCCAAAAAATACAACAAGGATGTTAAGGGCGAACACCCAGCCCTCATTGATTTAGAGACTTTTCAAAAAGTCCAACGGGTCTTAAGTGGTAAAACCTACGCAACTTGTGCACGGCCCAAATTACGCCCGGAGTATCCCTTAAGAGGTTTTGTTGGTTGTCCAGTTTGCTTCCGACCCTTAACTGCCAGCATAACTCACGGTCACGGTGGGGATTATCATTATTACCATTGTTACTCTGTTCCCAGGCACAAAGCCTACTTCGGCAAAGTCAAATTGGAAACAGCCTTCCAAGAATACCTTTCGGGAGTAACTGCCCCGCAAGGTCGACTACAACTCCTTAAGGCAGTCATCATAGACAGTTGGGAAGGTAAAAAGCGAGAATCAGGAGAAGATTTGAGCCGAATAGAAAACCAGATGGTTCAACTTAAAGAGGAAAAGACTCAAACAATCGGCTTGGTGCGAAAACAGGTATTATCCGAAGAGGACGGTAAAGAAGAGTTAGGAAGAATAAACCGGACTATTGAAGATTTGGCTGTTTCTAGGGGCGAAATTTCCGGCGAAGAATTTAATGTTGGAACCGCAGTGGACAAATGGACCAAGGCATTAAGAAAACCGGACCAGTTCTGGCTAAACCTAAAAGAGGTGGAACAAAAAGTTAAATTTCAAAGCCTAATTTTTCCGGAAGGCGTTACGTATCAAAATCCGGGTTTTGGAACCTCTAAAATGGGGCTTCTATTTGCGCTGTTACCTGACCCCGGGGCTGAAAATTCAAAATTGGTGCACCCGGATGGAATCGAACCATCTACCTCTTCGATGTCAACGAAGCATTCTACCATTGAACTACGAGTGCTCGTTACTTCAAACTACTTGACAATATTATAACCGGAGGCTAAACTCAACACAAGTGAACTTCAGTGCTTGAGAAAGACTCACCAACTTTCGAGCTGAACGCCGCTATTGCGAAATATAGCAAGTTGAGCCACCATTAAGTTAGTTGGGACCCTGGAACTAACACGAGGTGGTTTTTTTGTACTAAATTACTACTATGTCTCAAGTTCTTGACGAAAAACTGGAAAAAATGTCACCCCAAGAGCAAAAATTGTGGGCTTTGCGCCACACGGCCGAACATGTCTTGCACACTGCCATGCAAAATCTCTATCCAAAGCTCAAAAAGGCCATGGGGCCAGCCACACCCGACGGCTTCTATTTTGATTTTGACCTGGATGACAAAGTAAGCGAGGCCGATTTCCCAAAAATCGAAAAAGAGATGCACCGACTGATTGCTGCTGATCTTCCCATGGTTCAGGAGTTTATTACCCCCGAAAAGGCTAAGGACATATTTGCATCCAACCCCTATAAATTGGAATGGGTAGAATCCATCAAGAGCCGGGGCGAGAAAGTGTCTATCTATAAAATCGGTGACGAGGATCTGGACCTTTGCAGTGGCCCTCATGTCACATCCACAGGAGAAGTCAAAGCCTTCAAGCTGCTCAAAATTGCTGGTGCCTACTGGCATGGCGACGAGAAAAACAAAATGCTCACCCGCATCTATGGCACCGCCTTCCCCAGTCAAAAAGAACTGGATGACTATCTTGCCATGTTGGCCGAGGCCGAAAAACGCGACCACCGCAAGCTTGGCCAAGAACTTGATCTGTTCTCAACCAATATGCTTACCGGTGCCGGCTTAATTCTCTGGCATCCAAAGCTTGCCCGGGTACGCAATATCATCGAGGAACTTTGGAAAGAAGAACACTACCAGCGGGGCTATCAGCTAGTCAATACACCTCATATTGCAAGCATGGACATGTTTGTCATCAGTCGCCACCTCTCCAAATATGTCAATTCCATGTTCCCAATTATGATGCATGACTACATTGAAGGCGAGAGCGCTCCCGACTATCGCACTGACGAAGTCTTAAAGCCAATGAATTGCCCCAACCACATTCAAATCTATAAGTTCAAACAACGCAGCTACCGGGACTTGCCAATCCGTATGGGAGAATTAGGCACCGTATACCGTTATGAACGCGCTGGTGTCCTTCATGGCATGACCAGAGTTCGCGGTTTCACTCAAGACGATACCCACATCTTTTGCCGCCCCGACCAGGTTCTGGATGAGGTTAAGGG
>CAZQWX010000089.1:0-1718 GCA_964597255.1 uncultured Gammaproteobacteria bacterium
ATTTTTAAGTTGTCGAACTGTGATCGGGGCTTGTTCCGCGCTCTGTTTAACTTCACGAACAACGATGGGGGCACCCACTTTCTCCTCCTCCACCGCGGGCGAGGTGTTTTCCTGTAGTACTTCCTTAGGAATGATTGGGGGTATGGTTGGCTTGGCGGGGCTTGCGTTGGGGTCTGGAGTGGGGTTCTCTTCAGACTGACCACTTTCTTTCTCGTCGTAATATCGATGTACTTTAATTCCGGAGATTACTTTCAATCCGTCTTCAATTTCTGGCTCCTCACCATCTTCTTCGGGAATATTTTTTTGGTTGATTTTGGCATAAACTTTAATCCCGAGTTGGGTAGCTAGATTGCGGCCAATTTTATCAGTAGTGATGATGTTGAGCTCTTTTCCAGAATCGGTAGCCGCTTTTTTAGCTAACTTAAGATTAACTATACTTTGCAAAAGGATCGCTCCCCGCGGCACCACTAAGGCAATCTGTAAGTCGCTGGCTTCCTTCATCCGTTCGATGACGGTCGTAATTTCATCACTTGGTTCAATATATATTGGCTGCATAGAAGAAAGTTAGAAATGGGCAAACTAAGCGCGGAGGCTTTTGAGTATTTTACTGACGGCGACATCTAGGGGACCGTTATCACCAATTAGATCCAGGGCTACATTAGCTAGGGCCATGGGAGTAACGTCTTGGGTGGTAGATAGGCTGTTGGTTTCGTCAATGATATTACTCACTTGGTTGGGTTTAATAAATAGGATCTCTGGCTGTTTGGAGAAAGGAAGAATCTTAGTCCATGGCTTATGTTCTAGAAGTCTCTTGAGGTCCGGGAGCAGACTACCGCCTCCACACAAATAGATTCGTGAGGGTAAAAGCTTATTGTCTTGAAATCGCTCAGAGGTAGTAAACTCCTCTAAAGCTAATTCTACACCAGAAAGCCAAACATTAACATCATTTTCAATAAAAGTGGAGACACGAAGCATGTCTTTGGGCTCTAGATTGTTTGAGGCATAAGCTAGCTTGATTTTTTCAGCCTCGGCGAAGCTTATTTTTAAGGAGTTGGCAATTCTTTTACTGATAACCCTACCACCCAAGGCGAACATTTTAGTACCCTCTAATCCACCTGAACGAACTACGGCAATATCGGTGGTTCCACCTCCTACGTCAATAAAAATACTGGAGACATCACCAGATTCTTCCGCCCCAAAACAGCGGGCTACTGCATAGGGTTCTGTAGCGACCGTCAGTAGATCAAGGTTAAGGGCTTCGATGATAGTTTGGAGAGCCCCTAAGTGGACAATTGGGGCGTAGGCAGTATAAATATTGACCTCTACTTGTCGTCCCTGAAAACTAATTGGGTTGGAAACATGGTATCCGTCAATTTTTACGCTAACTACAGCAGAATTGACTAGCTGAACATCAATTTCGGCATAACCAGTTTCCCAAGAGAGGTCTTTGCGAGATTTAAGGAGGGTTTCTTTCTGGGCCTGACTAATGATATCCTTCAATTCCTGATAACTGATTGGGTCGTTGGGTTTCTTTCGATTAATAATACTAGTTGTGGTGTTACCCTTCACCAACTCGCCAGCAATTCCAATGATTACCTGTTCAGGTAGATAGCCGGCTTGGTTAGCTGCTTCTTGAAGCGCTTTTTGAGCGGTATGAATGACGCCTCCGATGTCAGTAACGCCGCCGCCCTGCATATCGGATAGACGTTGACGTTCTC
>CAZQWX010000090.1:0-2609 GCA_964597255.1 uncultured Gammaproteobacteria bacterium
GAATTATTCTTAGTCCTGTTTTCTTCACTCTCAATTCTTTGCTTTTTACGTTCATCTGTTGGTAAAAGCAAAAAACTGTTACTGATTTCTTTAGTTTGCTTCGTCCTGGCCTTGATGTCCAAGGAAACGGCAATTGTCCTACCGGCAATACTAGTATTAATTAGCCTGTTGCATCTGCGCCGACCGTTGGCCACGACAATTAAGTCGTTGATACCATTCGCCATAATTGCTGGCATCTATCTTGTTGGTCACTTTGGTTTCTATGGTTTGCCCCAAAGCGAGTCCTATCAACTTATTATCGGCAAATCGAACCTCACGGTCTTAGTCTGGTATTTCTTCTGGTCGCTTTCCAGTCCAAACATCATGACTGATTTTATCGGCCCGGGGCTGAAAATTAACCCAGTTTTTTTCTCGATATCAGGTCTCAATGGCCCCATCTATCTACTTGCCTTTCCACTTCTTCTGATCAGCCTGGCTCTGATACTTTATGTTGTCTTTCGACATTTGAAAAATAAACTACCAACCATCCTTCTCTGGTCGGGCTGGTTCGTTCTTGGTGTCTTGCCATTAGTTATTTTCCCACTGCATAAACTGGCCATCGAACAATCGTTATCTCTGGTCGGCCTGGCAATTTTTCTCTGTTTATGTCTGGTTCGAGCTCAGAAAATTGGTGGCCTCGCAAAAATTGTTGCCACTCTAATGCTGGTGCTTTATTTTTTGGTCGCCGTTAACTCCATTATTTTGGCCCGGACCACCCATTGGATTCCCCGAATGGCAGCCCAAGCCAAATCGGTGGTTGATTATTTCCAGGTCCATTATCCAGGAATTCCCGATGCCGCTACTGTCTATTTTGTTGATGGCATGATCAAAATTCCTGCCTATGGTTCGTCAAAGCAACTGGCCCTGGCCCTTGGCGGCAATCGGGGATTGCGTCTGGCTTTAGGAAAACCGGATTTACAGGTATACTATCAATCAGAGGGGCAGCCGCCAGCCGATACAACCAATCTCATCACTGTCGATGCCTCAAAATTTCTCGGCTACTAACATATGAAACTTTCTGTCACATTGGCGACCTATTACGGTGACTTTGATCTTGTTGAACGCTGTCTTGATGCCGTTAAATCTATTGCTGACGAAATTATTATTGTCTACGGGAAACCAACTGACAAAAATCAGGTTGAAAATGGCACTATCACGACCATAGCGGAAAAATTTCGGGCCAAGCTCATCACAGTGCCTAATGATTATAACAACTTCCACCATATGAAGAAGCTGGCCAACGATCAAGCCCATGGCGAGTGGATTTTGCAGCTTGATACCGACGAAATAGTTGATGAGCTATTGGCGAAAGAAATAAAAATGATCATCAACTTGGATCAGGCAAATATCGAGAAATACCAACTGGAAATACCCAATAGGCAACTCTTAATTAGGCACCAGCAATTAATTGAGGAACGAGGTGAGATTTCAACTATAAAAGAGGGACCTTTTGTGGCCTATTTTATACCCCGATTAAATTATTTCCTGGGCCGATATTTGGTTCATGGTGGGGTTTATCCCGATGGTGTAATTCGCCTTTTCCGTAAAGACCAAGCGCACCTGCCCGCAAAAAGTGTCCACGAACAAATGGTGGTAGACGGTCGAGTTGGTTGGATGAAAAACTCACTATTACATAACAACAATCCCACCTTTGGCGTTTACATCGACAAGCGTTTTAATCATTACACTGACATCATGGCCAGGACCATAACCGGTGGCTGGTGGGCCAATATGTTTTGGCGGCCACTTTTTGACAGTAACCAGGGCTTTCTCTCAATCTATGTCCGTCACCTGGGTTTTCTTGATGGTTTTCCCGGTTTTATCTGGGCGCTTTTCTCAGCTTTGCATTTTCCCATCGCCTTTTTTAAATCGATAGATATTCATGAGGGTCGCGTTCGTTAAACCACCACTGTCTGGTTCCGGTAGCCGGGGGATTGGCTTCCTGGTTGATCGGTTGGTGCCGAAACTGACAGAGCTTCCTGGTTTGACTCTCCAGACCTTTGATTATTCTCCGTTCAGGGTAGACTATCCTGGTTTTGACATAGTTCATTTTTGCTATTTCGACGAATATTTCTTGACCGCGTCATTGTTCCTCCAGCAAAAATACGTGGTTACCATTCTCGATATGACTAAGGTTCGTTTTAAAGACCACTTCCCGGTTGGCATCAGGGGTAAGTTAGTTTGGCCACTCCAGAAAAGATTTGCCCAACATGCTGCTGCAGTTATTACCATTTCTCAATCGGCCAAAGAAGATATAACAACCTACCTGGCTATTTCTTCTGAAAAGATATATGTGACCTACCTGGCTGCAGACGCCGATTTTCAGCCGATAAGAAATACCACTATCCTAAAAAAAATAAAAACTAAATATTCTCTGCCCAATGATTTTGTTCTTTACGTTGGCGGCGTTAATTGGAATAAAAATCTCCCAACCTTAATCAAAGCTTGTCAAAAGGCAGAGAAAGACTTAGTTCTGGTAGGAAAAGAATTTCTGGCCAAAGATGTCGATTGGACCAATGCTGAGAGTCAGCCGTTAAAAGAAATTCGTGACTTGATAGTAAACGATAATC
>CAZQWX010000091.1:0-11645 GCA_964597255.1 uncultured Gammaproteobacteria bacterium
GATCCATCTTCTTGTTGGTTACATCCACTTTCTTATCCTGCATCCCCGGCTCACTACTGGGTTGTCCTTGGGACTGGTTTTGGCCGCTATCTCCTACTACCTGCTTCTTAATTGCCTTCGGAATCGCTTTTACTTCTCGGACAGCAGTATCCTTGACATCCTCCAGTTGTTCAAAGGCTTTATCCCCAAAATCGCCAAGCGGGTTATTTTTAATCATCAATCTTATTGTAGCATCTAAAACTCCTGCCAGAACACTTGTCATCAATTAACTTGAATTTTGTAGTAAAACGATAATTATCCTATAATATGTTCAGACTCGACCAGATACTTTATGATCGTTGAACATTCAGCTGAAGACTATAATCCAATAGCAGCCTGGCGACGGCTTGCTAGTTTTCCCCTTCTCCAAATCAAACCCCAAATTGTTAACCTTCCGGGAACCACGCATAAAGTCCTGGAATCTGGCAGCGGCATCATTGCTGCTAATCATCCTGGCCTCTTCAGGGGACCACTGGCATTACTTTCTGTTTTGCCGGAACGCCGGGACTTCTACATCCTCACCAATTCCATAGTCTCGCGGCTTTTTAACTTGTGTCAGTCTGATCTTGCAAAATCGACCATACCCCTCTGGATATGGCACAATCTGTACCCGACCCAAAGATTAAATCTTGGTTATCATCTCTTGAAGTTCCTTGACTATAATCACGGCACCCTTGGCTTCAGGGAAGAGATAAGAAAAAATGCATTATCTCAACGAATCGCAGCTGAAAAACTAGTCAACGGAGAAAATCCTGGAGGCTTAGTACTCATTTTCCCAGAAGTTGGACTTACGGACGGTAAGATCCAATCAGGTGTTGGGGAAATAGTTCAATTGGCCAGTGGAGCCCAGGATGCTTATCTGGTCATAGCCCACATAGCAGCTTGCCACGGCAAACAGGCAACCCACACAATTTCTTTCTCTAATCCGATCAAGTTTGCTGAAGTCGCTGGTCAAAACCCAAGAGAAACAACCCATAGAATCAATTCGCGCTTCCAGACTTTCAAGCACAACCCACAGACTTAGTCGTAGTTCCTTCTTCCTTCCAACGCCCTGGCCAGTGTTGTCTCATCCGCATATTGCATGTCCCCACCGATTGGCAACCCAACCCCCAAGCGCGTAACTTTAATTTCATAGCCTTTATCCTTAATTTGCTTACTGATATACATGCTCGTCGCCTCACCCTCCATCGTTGGATTTAACGCCAGGATGATCTCACTAACCTGCTTACCAACCAACCGATCTAACAGGCTATCTATATACAACTCCTCCGGCCCAATATTATGCAGTGGGTCAATTACCCCATGTAACACGTGATAGAGGCCAGTAAATTTTCCCGCCCGCTCGAGGGAGAACACGTCCAACGGACTTTCCACCACACAGACCACGCTGCCATCTCTCTTCATGTCGCTGCAAATACTGCACACCGGACTATCGGAGAAATTCTTGCACACTTCACACAGTTGAATGCCCCGCTTCAAATTTAGAACTGCTTCACCAAACTTTACCACTTCCGGCTCCGGCATATGCAGCAAATAAAACGTCAACCTAGCCGCCGATTTCGGCCCCACACCCGGCAGCCTCTCAAAGGCTTCAATTAAATCCTGAATTTGTCGCGGAAAAGTCATCTTGTCCCAACATTCTACCAAATATGTTAAAATCGCGGGCGTGCAAAGGCAGACACCTGAGTCAAGTCAACCACTACCATCCGAGTCCCCACAACGCCGACAGCCCAGAATTTCAACTCGCCAATCCAGTACAATCCTGGATCAACAAACAATAGTTCCCAATGCCCTCCCTGGATCGTATCAAAACGGCAACGAACTTCCCGTTGAAATTGAAGATACTCTGAACCAAAATCCCACTGACATCAGCCTCTTTTTCTATCAAATGTTTAGATATCCGCTATTGAATCGCAGCCAGGAACAACAGCTCGGCAAGGCAATGGCCACCGCAAAATCAGCCGAGAGAAAACTACTGACTGACCGACTCGATTCCAAACGCAAGAAAAGAGCCCGTAAGGCAATCATCTCCGGATTAGTTGCTAGACAGAAGTTAGTTGACTCCAACCTCAGACTTGTCGTCAGTATGGCCAAAAAATATATCGGAAAGGGAATTTCGTTCGAAGACTCAATCCAGGCAGGAAATGTTGGCCTTATGAAGGCAGTAGATAAATTTGACCACAGGCGGGGCAAGAAATTTTCCACTCACGCCACCTGGTGGATTCGTCAAGCCATTTCACGAGAGATTGCCAACTTCGGCCATACAATTCGCCACCCTGTTGGTGTCGGCCAGGAAATCAGACAGCTTAAAAAGAAGGCCCAACAACTAACCCAAGAACTCGGTCGTAATCCTACCATTCAAGAGCTAGCCGAGAGGCTTGACTGGCAACCGGAGACGATCGTCAGAGTCACAAACACCATGGACCAGAAAACTATTAGTTCAACAGCAGAAGAAACTACCAGGCTATCCAACCAGAGCCAACACAAAAAATCCCTGCCCGATCATCCAACCAACAACCCACAAGATATTGTGATTGAGCGAGAACGACAGCCCGAGATAGCAAGCAACCTCCGTACTTATCTCGAGGCTTATCTTACCCAGCGCGAACAAGCCGTAGTTGGCCTTTGTTTTGGCCTCGCCGATGGGCAGACTCATACACAAAAGGAGGCAGGCGCGATTATTGGTGTTTCCAGAATGCTGGCCCACAACGCTTACCACAGCGGCATTACCAAACTCCAGGAACTCACGACCGAG
The DNA here is from genome assembly GCA_964597255.1 of uncultured Gammaproteobacteria bacterium. Taxonomy (GTDB): domain Bacteria; phylum Patescibacteriota; class Microgenomatia; order JAMCZE01; family JAMCZE01; genus CAZQWX01. The sequence continues at coordinate 2,795 of CAZQWX010000091.1, forward strand.
TCACGGCTTCAAGAACTCGCAGCAGAATAAACTAATTAAAAAATGTTTATTGCGGTTGGCCACCAGTCATGCCTTGATCTCCTCCCGACAATTGCTGCAACTTCCCAGCGGCTACCATCTGCGACTTATACAGTGCTTCACCCAAGGCCGACTCCAGCTCATAATCTCGCACCCCATCCCAAGAGACTTCCAACACTTTCTGGTCCCCAGTTAAAACTATTTTCAACAACCCTTTGGCTGTCTGTTTGGTCACTTCTACCCGTTCCGCCGCCAGTTGCTGCTGGATCTTTTGTGCCGTTTGGCGCATCTGGTTAAGATCCCCAAGCTGTTTTAAACCATCAAACATCCCCATAACTTTCACCTGCCTTTCTCTCCAAGAATGAACCTTACTTTACATCTTTGTCCATTTCCAAGATTAACTATCACCCTTCTTTTCTGAAAGAACAAACTTAACCTTGGTATCGGCTCCGATTGTTTTCCGCTCTGGAAAAATGAGGAACCGACCAACTTTTCAGAGTCAAATCAACTCTTCTTCTCTGCAAGAACGTACTTTACTTTGGTATCTGCTCCGATTATATCAGAAACCACTTTCTCTAAAATCTCTCTGTTTTTCGGTTCTTCCAGGCGTTCCTTGTGAAACTTATAAAAAACTTCAATTTTTAAATACTCATCATCCACCGATTTTGCCCGGCTAGCTTTCAACAGTGCCTCCAAACTGTGATTATACGGTTTGATAGCAACCAACACTTTGTTCCAAAAATCTGCCATATCCGAGCTGCCACTTTTCTCATTAGTCTTATCGGTACTTTCTACTGGATCATCAGTCTTTGGTTTATCAACCGGCTTTATGGTAGTTAAATCACTGGGTTCAGCTATTTTAGTAATTTTCCCTAATTCGGTCACTGGTTCAGGATGTCGGCAAAACTCCATTAATACCATTTCCAGTGGCAGTTGTGGTACTGGACAATCGCGAGTCAAACCATTGGCTTCAATCAATTGGTTAATTAACCAATTGATCTCTTCATTAGTAATTACAACATCCTTAATATTTTCTATAACACCACTTCTGAACAATAATATATCTCTTAGTCTGGTAATCAGACTACCAATCAAGTCTTTTATTTTTAAATTAGCTACGATAGCTTTTTCCACCTCCTCGACCACCGTTGATGCTTTATGATCCAGAAGCTCATTAAGTAACCGTTCAGAAATTGCAGACAATGATTGACTATTTGAACCGTCCATATGCTCCAGATCTATCTTAGCACTCCCCATGACCATCTGCTCAAGAATTTTTTGACCGTCACGATAGGAACCATTGGCTGCCTCGGCAACTTTGTCCAATACATCCTTCGCAACAGTAAGTTTCTCTCCTTTAACTACCTTTGCCAGAGATTGCACTATTTCCGCATGAGTTATTTTTCCAAAGTCATAGATCAGACAGCGCGACATAATCGTCTCAGGAAGCTTTTGAGGATCAGTTGTTGCCAAAACAAACATCACGTGTTCTGGGGGTTCTTCTAAGATCTTCAGGAGTGCATTAAAAGCACCAGTGGAAAGCATGTGTACTTCGTCAATGATATAAACTTTATACCTACTTCCGCTGGTTGCTAGCTTGGCTTTTTCCCGCAGGTCACGAATGTCATCCACACCCGTGTTTGAGGCCGCATCGATCTCCACTACATCCAACGACGACCCAGAGGTTATCGCCTTGCATGACTCACATTTGTTGCACGGCTCCTCGCCCTTTTTCCGGTTGGTACAATTAACAATCTTGGCGATCAGTCGGGCCGTTGACGTCTTTCCACTGCCACGTGGACCAGTGAGCAAATAAGCATGTACCCAGTTGTTAGCCAGAAGAGCTACACCTAACGTCTCCCGAATCTGGGTATTGTCCAATTCGCCGATGGTCTGTGGCCGATATTTACGATAATACATACGAGCTGCTAGCAACTAGTGACTAGGTTCTAGAATTAACAAGAACACTAATCAGCTTATTTAACATTCTCAGTACCTCTTGTAGTAAGTCATCTAACTTTAGAAAATCTACTTGCTTTAAGTAACCAATCTTCAAGGCAACAAGTAGTTGTGTCTCCAGTTCTCCACCAGAACCGTAAGCAATACGCAAAAATTGAATGTATTCCAGTTTATGACCACGCATCTGTCCCTCAGTAATATTAGATGGAATTGCTACGCACGCCCTTCGTATTTGCGAAGTTAGCCCGTAGACCTCACTCTTAGGAAAACTATCGGTCAATTTATAAACTAACACACAAAGATCAACCGCTTTCTGCCAGACAGTCAAGTCTTTATAAGATCTTATAGCCATTGTGCGTACTTTTCCTAGCCACTAGAACCTAGAATCTAGCTACTCGCCTCTTCGTGGTGCTCCCCAAGAAGATGCAACATACCATGAGCCACCAGCTCGTCAATCTTGGTATCCACCAAAACATTATCGCGGTTTGCTTCTTCTTGCGCCAGGGGGTAACACACCAAAATGTCCCCAAGAATCAACAGCCCTGGCTGGTGCTCCACAAAGCCACGAACTGTCTTCCCGGTTGGTGAGAAACTCTTACCAAACTCTTCAGCCAGTGGAAATGACAGCACGTTATGAGGAACATCATCGGCGAGGTATTTTCGGGCAAGATCCCGACTTTTCCTTGTTCCGCAGACCAGAATTGACACTTCCACATCCGAAGTAACATTTTTTTGCCGAAGCACGCTCTCCACCGCTGCCTTAATCTTGAGTCGCGAAATGGGAAACTTGGAATCAGCCGAAATCAGGACATTAACCATCCAAGCGCATGATAACACTTGAAGGGACATCGTTGGAAGTAGTATCATCACCATAATGAAGCTCCAGAAAATTCTGGTAACTGGCTTAAGTCACAAAAATCTGGACGAGACAACCTGGGAAAGGATCAACAGGCTCACCGACAAAGTTGTTTTTCAACTGGAAGATAATGTTGACTGCTTGTTTTCAAGATTTAACAAGGTCGACAAACAATTAATTGATCGCCTCCCCCACCTAAAATACATCGGTCTTCTGGCAACCGGAACCGGTCCGGTTGATCTCGAATACGCCAGACAGAAAAAGATTACAGTATGCAACATCCCAGGCTATGCCACCGAGTCAGTTGCTGAATGGGTTTTCGGCCTCATCCTTGAACACCTCCGAGATCTACAGAGAGCTAAGCAGGTAGCTAAAGCTGGAGATTTTTCCGGCGATGGGTTTTCTGCCACTGAGATTAAAGGCAAAAAGTTTGGGATTATCGGTTTAGGCAGAATCGGTACCCGCGTGGCGGAACTTGCCAAAGCTTTCGGGGCAAATGTCTCATACTGGTCTCGCAATCGCAAACCAAATGCTGAAAAGAAGGGATTTAAATACGAGCCTATTGACAACCTCGTCAAAACCAGCGATTTCCTCTCGCTCCACGCTCTGACCACCACAGATACCGAAGGCATCCTTAACGCCAAGAGAATAAATTCCTTCAAGAAGGGCGCAATAGTAATCAATGTTTCTGGAATGGAGCAAGTAAATATCCTCGCCCTGGCAAAGCGGCTCGCACAAGGTGATATCACGTTTATCCTCGACCACCCAGACGAAATGTCTAAAGAAGACGTCAGTCTATTAAACAAATTCCCTAACTGTGTAATCTATCCGCCAATCGGCTTTGTTACCAAGGAGGCCAGAGTCAACAAGCAGGATATCTTTATTTCCAATCTGGAGAGTTTTATCAAAGGAAAACCAACTAATGTAGTGAGCTAAACTCCTAAAACTTCCTTTACTAGCTTTGCAACTAAGCCGCCATCTACTTTCCCTCGAAGCTCCCCCATCACCAACTTCATGAACGTCCCAAAATCGGAAGTTTTATTTTTCTCCTTAATCTCCAGTATCCTAGACCGAACTTCTTCCTCGCTCATTTGCTCTGGTAAATAAGCTTGTAGAATAGCAAGTTCGGCATTTTCTCGATCCACTAAGTCTTGCCTTTTCGCTTTCAAAAACATCTCAATTGACTCCTGGTGTGTTTTCACTTGTTTTTGTAGCACCGAAACCATATCTGCGTCTGTCAACTCATAGTCCTTGCCCTTCTCTATCCGCAGATAAAACGCCGCTCCCAGCAGAAACCGCAGGGTGTCGATTTTCACCTGATCATGTGCCTTCTGGGCAAGAGCCAAATCTGCTTGTAACGTGTCTATTAGCATCGGGTTCTAATATATTTTTCGATTGGGATGCTTCCTTTGCAGCGCCTTGTTCTTTCGAACCGTCGCCGGCTTTTGATAATATTCCCGCTTTTTAAGTTCCCCCAAAATATCCTCGTTCAGAACTTTCTTCTGGAAGGCGCGAATAACCTGATCCGATGATTGGCCTGGTTGTGCTTTGACTACTACCATGATTCATAACACCTCCTCTGTTAGAGTCACTTTGCGAGTTTGTGAGCTTAGTGACTCTTACATCCGCCGAGGTCCGCAGCTTGCGCCGCTGCTCGAATGAACGAAGGCGCAAACTAAGAACTGGCGGACTTCCTTATTTTATCTGCCACCTCTTTTAATCCTTCTAGATCAAACACCTCTTTCTCCATAATCGCCCGAGTCACACCTTTATACTTCGGAAACAGCTTCACATGGGCATGATCCACATCCAGTCCTTCCATTACCTGAATGCACCGCTCGCTCCCCAGTGCCTTGTCCAACAACAAGGCCACCTTTTTGGCAAAAATGTGCAAGTCTGCCAGATCAGCATCGCCCATCGTTTGATAGACATAGCTGCCAAAGTGTTTTTTGGGAATTACCACCGTAAACCCGTCATAGACCGGAGTGGCCGACAGGAAAGCCACAAAATTATCATCCTCCACGATCTTCTGAACCTCCATTTCTCCACTTACTATCTTACAAAACACACAATCAGCCATAGTAAGTGAGATTTTAGTCCTTTTGTAAAAATTGGACAAGAGTTAGTGCGGACGAGTAAAATCAGCCTATAGCCTATGCCTGAGCATCAAAACAGTTTCCTGCCACCAGAAATACGCATAGCCAGTGAGTTTTTAGCTGCACTAGCCCTCTTAAAACTCGGGCACTCGCTAGAAAATACAGCACCAGAGCTATCTACACTACTTAAGTGGGGATGTGTTATTCTCGGCTCACTAGCCATCATTGAATCACTTTGGCACGATTACCAATTACGTCAAGGGAAGTAGTTTTTCCAAAGAAACAAGCTCCGTTTTCTCTTCTCCTCGCTTTTTAACTTCAACTTTGTCACCAGATTTGTCTGACACCACCAATCGCCAAGGGATCCCAATCAAATCGGCATCAGCAAACTTCTCTCCAGCCGACACATCCCGATCGTCAAACAAAACTTCTTGGCCAGCTTCTAATAGTTTTTGATAAACATCTTCCCCTTTTCCATTCAACCCTACCAAGTGATATTTGTACGGGGCCACACTCTCCGGCCAGACAATCCCGCACTCATCATGAAATGCCTCGACAACCGCCCCCATCAACCTGGTTGTTCCGATCCCATAACTCCCAAACCAGACCGGCTTCTTTGCTCCATCGGCATCAGTGAAATAGATCCCCATCTTCTCGCTATAGTACGTCCCAAACGGAAAGATATTACCAACCTCAATTGCCCGACCTTCTTCTAGGACACCATTCTTACAGAACGGACAGTCTTCTCCCATCTTACCATCAAAGACTTCTCTATTTACCGCCTTTCTACAATTTTTACAATAATAAATTGTGTCTTCACCTGCCTCCGCCAGTACCTGAAATTCGTTTGTTTTGTTTGTGGTAAACACCCCACCGGCAGCCTCAGTATAAAAACTTTCCAGGCCAACTCTGGTAAAAACTTTCAAATACGCTTCCCGCACCTCATCATAGTATTTCTTAAAATCTTCTTCCGAGGCATGGAGACTATACAGATCTTTCATTAAAAACTCTCGCCCTCTCAAAATTCCTCCGGTTGCCCGCGGCTCATTGCGAAACTTAGTAGAGAAGTGATAAACCTTAATCGGCAGGTCGGTATAAGATTGCAGAAATTTTCGCACCAGGTCCAAAACTATCTCCTCATGGGTAAAAGACAATGCAAATTCTTTCTCCCTAGAATCTTTCAGCTTATACATCACTTCCGCTGCTGATTCCCACCGGCCAGTCTCATTCCAGATCTCTTTCGGATGTAACAGCGGCATCAGCATCTCCTGTGCCCCAGTGGCATCCATTTCCTCCCGAATGATCTGGGTTATCCTGGAGACTACTCGCCAACCTAAGGGCAAAAGCGTCCATGACCCAGCCATCAGTTGATCCATAAACCCGGCGCGCACCAAAAGTTTGTGGTTCACCGCCACCGCATCTTTGGGATCAGTCTTCCTCGTCTTTGGAAAGAGCTGTGAATAGCGCATAGCTTTATCTTCGCAAAACCGCCTTGAGAATTCCACTGTCTGTCAATAACTTAGATACGTCATTAAAAGTAATCAAAATAAACAACGCCAGTATAAGAACCATCCCAACCTGATTAATTAGATTTTCTTTTTCGGTTGCCAACTTTTTGCCGAATAATGCTTCGACCAAAAGAAATACCAATCGACCACCATCTGTCGCCGGAATCGGTAGGATATTAATAAACGCTAAAGAAATGGACAGAAGTCCTAAGAAATTAATCAATGTCACCACTGCCTGGCTGCCTCCCAAATCGACAATTGTCCCGAAGGCCCCGGCAATGCCCACCGGGCCGGAAACATTCTCTGCAAGCGGTGCCACATTGTGACTTTGGATTGACGACAAGGCCAGGTGCCCTACCACTTTGAGGTTATACAACAACATATCCACACCATATGAGAAACCAGAAATGATCTTCTCAACGGGTGTAGTGAAGCTAAGAGCCACAGCACTGTCCACACCCACCCCCATTGACCCTTGACCAGCCGGTGGATTTAATCTGGGAGTCACCGTGACACTATGACTGCCAGAGAAATCCATACTTTCTAAACTGATAACCACTGGATAGCCGGCTCGGCTCTTGACATATTTTTGGAAATCGGCCACTTGTGAAAAACTCCGGCCGTCAGCGCTCATGACAATTTCATTGCCAACCATACCCGCTTTCGCCGCCGGTGAGCCAGCCTGGACATACGTTATCACCACTGTGTCTTTAGCCGGGCTAATAAACTGATATACTGCCAGCCTCGGAACCAGAACACTAAACCCCGAAGCTGCTAAAAAGATGTAAAACAGAGCTACCGCCAATATGAAGTTCATAACCACACCCGCCACCACCACTGCCACCCGCTGCCAAACATTAGCTTGATAAAAATACTTCCCGGCTACTTTCTCCTCAGCTTGTACCCCAGATTCTTGTTGCTCTTCTCCTAGTAATTTAACAAAACCGCCAAACAACAATGGATAAACCGAAATATGCATACCACTGGACAACTTTTTTGTCCACAACGGCTTGGTAAATGGTAACCCCAAAGCAAACTCCAAAGCCCCAATTCCCTCCATTCTCCCGACCACCAAATGACCCAATTCGTGGATTAAAACCAAAACCGACAAGCCACCCAAAAAAACAACTGCCTTGAGAAGAAAATCCGCCACACCCACCAAAACACTACTTAATAACATGGGTAAATTGTACAATGCGTCAGAGGTTATTGCCAGGACTTAAATCGTCAGGAGTTCTTTCTCTTTTTCCGAGGCCAACAATTCCAGCTCTGCCACCGTCTTGTCAACCAGTGTCTGGATTTCTTTTTCCAACCTGGTCGCTGTGTCTTCGTCTGTCTGTGCATGTGCTACCTCTTCCATGGCATCATGCCGAATCTGTCGCGCCATCACTTTTCCACCTTCAACCTTAGTTTTCGCCAGTTTTACATACTCCTCCCGACGCTCCTGTGACAATGGCGGCACTACCACCCGAACTTTTGTGTCCTCAGCTATTGCCGTCAGACCCAAATTAGCATTTTGAATTGCCGTAGCGATCACGCCAGCGTTACTCACATCAAACGGCGTTACTACCAGTGTCGTTGGATCAGACGCCGCAATCGTCGCCAATTCAACCAATTTCATCTTGGTCCCATAAGCCTCGACCACCAGATTTTCCAGAAGCGCAGGCGTTGCCTTACCGGTTCGAATCGTGGCCAAATCCGCTTTTACCACCTCGACAACCTTGGCAAATTTCGGAGTTACAAGGGTAACAACATCATCCATCTTGTTAGGTTCCTAGGGTGGCAACGAGGAGAATTCCTTATGTTTGGCTCTCAGCAAGTACATAATTCAATGCACGAGCGTTGAGACAAACAATAAGGATTGCCAAGTTGTCAGGACCCTACTGTCTACTTAGTTAAATTGCAAACCGCACTATCTTCTCTATCTTAATATTTTCTCCAAACTTTGCAATGGCTCCTTTGATCATTTCCCCAATCGTCACCTTCGCATCCCGAATATATTCCTGTTTAAGAAGTTCGGAAACATCTTTCGGATTCATTGATGCCACCTGCATCGCCACTTCATGCGCCAATTCCCGAAACTCCGGCGTCTTGGCCACGAAATCAGTCTCACATAGAATTGACACCATTGCCCCAACTTTATCCCCTGAATGGACGTAGGAATGAACCATCCCAGCGTGCGTCTCCCGGTCAGATTTTTTCTCCGCTTTTTCTATTCCCTTTTTCTTCAGGAAGTCTACTGCCTTAGTGATATCACCACTAGTCGCCTCCAGAGCCTCCCGGCAATCAGCAATCCCCGCCCCGGTCTTCTCACGCAACTTTTTAATGTCATCAACCGAAACCATAATTGCTAAGAAGCGATGGCGAGCAATATTTTTGCAGCAGTCCGAAACCAGCTGCCGGCACCTGGGTAC
>CAZQWX010000092.1:0-7502 GCA_964597255.1 uncultured Gammaproteobacteria bacterium
GAGTTGGAGATCATTTGGGACGTGCGGGGAAGATTTAGCAAACTCTACCGGGTTAATGGGGTGGGGAAGAGGCTGGCGGATTTTGCGGGACTGTTGCGGGTAGTGTTGTTTGAGCCGCAAGATATTGAGATTGTGGCGGATTCGCCGTCAACGCGGCGGCGGTATCTGGATTTGGCACTGGCCCAAACGCATCGAGATTACCGGGTAGCAGTAGTAATTTATGAACGGGCATTGCGGCAGCGGAACAGGATTTTGGTTGACGGTCGTGAACAAGGCTTGCGGGTGGAACAGCTGGCATCACAGCTAGACTATTGGAGCAAGTTATTGATTCAGAATGGAAAAGTTATTCACGAGCGGCGAAAAAAATACCTCGAGTTTCTAAGCAATTTTGACGCGGATTTTTTCCCGATTAAGATTGATTATGACCACAGCGTTATTAGCGAAGAAAGATTAGACAGATATGGGCAGGAGGAACTGGCAGCAGGAATGACGCTGGTGGGACCACACAGGGATGACTTCTGCGTAAATTCGAAATTCGAGACCCGAAATTCGAAATCTGAAAGAAATGTGAAGGCGTTTGGATCGCGAGGTGAACAACGGATGGCGGTATTTACGATGAAGTTGGGGGAGTTGGAATATGTGGCGACGATGACTGGAGAGCGGCCAATGCTGCTGTTAGATGACATTTTTTCTGAGTTGGACCAAAACAACCGGCATCGGCTGTTGGAAGTGATTCCAAAACAGCAGACGATTATGACGACAACCGATTTACATCTGATCGATAAAAAGGCCTTGGGAAGCACCCAGATTGTCGAATTAGCCAAGGCGTGATAAAATCGCTACTGTATGGCAGACTCTGATATTAGGCGTATCGATGTTCTTGTTGATCCAAAGACTAGGTGGGTATACCACCGTAACGCTGAAGGTAGCCTTCATGCGGAAGGCAAATTTCGTCCGACTCAAGTCCTATCAGGGAAAAAGGAAAGTGAAGTTTGGGTGACAGATATAGGGTTGCCGCCATCGCCCCTGGTAGTGTTTGGAAAAGAGAAGTCAGGCTGAACCAAATGCTGGTGTTGTTGGAACTCTATGGAAGTTTTCTCTGGCGCCAAGAGTAGAACTTTCGTGAAATTATTCTTCCTTTGACCACTCAAGATAGAGGCGCTCTTTAATTTCGCGAAGCTTCTTCAGTTGGTCTTCGATATTAATCTTAGCTTGTTCACGAACTGAGGAATCGCCGGCGTCATTGATGAAATTAACCACTTCCTGCCACTTTTTATAAAGTGACCGGCGACGGTTTTCGAGGGCTTGGCTGACCAGTTCGAATTGGGCTTGGCGGCTGAGTTTGTGCCACTCAGGATATTGAGCGAGTTTGGCCGAATCATACTCGCCGAGTTTGATGGCATCTTGAAGGGTGATAGATCCCTGGGAATCCATATGGGTTTATTTATAGCACGATAGCTTGGTGTTATAAAGCTATTTTCGGATATGGTAATATCTTTGTATGAATGTAGGTCCATCCCAAGTTGCTGAGCAGACCACTGTTTCTGAAAAGCCCCAGATGGCTAGACCAGAATTTTCGTTACCTCCAGCTCCCAGGAACCAAAAAGAATTGATGGAGAAACTCTTGGCCGATGAAGAACGTCTTAAGATTAAGGCCGAAGCGGCGAAAGCTACTATTACACCTACTGAGGCAAAACGACTGGCTTCGGAAGGGGAAATGCAATATATGGTGCGCGGCCATTTGGCCGATATAGGACAGGGTTATGTGAAAGAAGTGCTTGACCGAGAACTTCCGGGGTTTGATGTTGCTAGTGATGAAAAAAACTGGACCCCCCAGCAAAAGGAGATCGTAAAGTGGGCTCTTGATCATGCGCAAAGTATGCCGGTGGCGGCAATTTTAAAAAGAACCGAAGGGTACAAAACTAAACTGGAGGCAAGGTATAGGGCGAATAACGAACATACTGGAGTGAAGGATCTTGGTCTAACTCAAAGACGGGATTTGCAAGCTGTCGATAGTTTATCTGCTCTACTTAAAACTTATCAGCCCGAAAATTCCAAATAAAATTTTCTGGTAAACTCCTAATTTGGCTCGCAGTTAGAATTTAATTTGCCTGTTTCAGGTCTTTATCTAAAGTTGCCAGGATGGCCATTGAACTAATGATGACCAGTTCTACAAGAAGGGTGATATTTAAGCCTAGGGCTTGAGACAGGAATCCAACAAGAAGGCTTCCCAGGCTGGCTCCACCGTACATGATTATTCTGTAGACGCTGGTGACTCTGCCTTGTAGTTCGTCAGGTATTAGTGACGTGCGATAGCTGGCGAGAACAACACCATAGATGGGGCCAAGAATATAGAAGATGCCGGTGAGCACTGCTAGTGATATCGGATCTCCAATTATCAGGTAGAAAGGCCAGGAAATTAGTTGGATCCAGCGGATGGCAACGAGAACCTTGCGAATACCAAGTGACTTTTGAATCCGGCTGGCAATCAGCGATCCAAAGAGCGCTCCGACTGAGGCAATGGAAAAGATGACGCCAATAGTACCTGCACCGAAGCCAAGTCTTTTTGCAATTAAGATAACTAGTAGTGTTTGTCCAGCTCCAAATATGGCGCCACCTCCGGTTAAGAAAGCCAAAAAGCGGACAATTTTGTGATGCCAGAGCCAGGAAAGACCTTCGGCAACCTCCAGATGGATTTTTTCTCGAGGCGTAGTGCGGTCCGTTTGAAACTCTGTTTTTATAAATGTTAAGGAGACAACCGATATAATGTATGACACTGAATCAAAAAGATAGGGAATAGTTCGGCCGAGCGCTTGATAGATAACACCGCCGATTGACGGGCCAATAATTGAGGCGGTGCTGTCACCGATATTGTTTTGAGAAATGGCCTCTGCCAGTTGGTCCTGGCCCACGATTCTAGGGATAGCGGCAACTCCAGAGAGAGTGAAGAATACAGACAAGGTACCCTCAAGGAAGGCGGTGGCATAAAGCTGATAGATACTCAGGAAACCAAAAAATGCGGCAATGGGGATACTGGCCATGATTAGGGCTCGACCGGAGTCGCATAGTATCATCAATTTTTTTCTGTCCCAGCGGTCAACCAGGACACCAGCCGGCAGGCCAAAAATGACGGTGGGGAGGATAGCCAGGGCAGCACCAATACCGGCCTGAGCTGGAGAATTGGTCAGAGCAAGGATGAGCAGGGGATAGACGATGCTGGAGATATTAGTCCCAAGAGAAGAGATGGTTTGGCCACTCCAAAGAATGACATAGTCTCTGTTTCGCCAGATCGATTTCTCACTAAACAATTTCACTATTTATACCATTTGGCTTGTAGATTATACAGTTTTGCGTAGTGGCCATTCTCCCCCATTAGGGCTTCGTGAGTGCCTTGCTCGATGATTTCGCCGTGGTGGAGGACGACGATTTCGTCGGCCAGGCGGACGGTCGAAAAACGATGGGAAATGAGGATTAAGGATTTGTCCTTGGTGTGGGCAATGAGGTTTTTAAAGACTTCGTATTCTGATTTGGGGTCTAGGGCGGAAGTAGGTTCGTCCATGGCTAATATTCGAGAATCTTTGAAAAAAGCCCGGGCCAGAGCAATCTTTTGCCATTGACCACCGGAGAGTTCCTCGCCATTGACATAGTGCTTACCCAGCATGGTTTTATATTTATTAGGGAATTGGTCGATGAACTCTGAGGCGCCAGAAAGCCGGGCGGCTCTTTGAATGCGGCCAATATTATTAATGTTTTTGACATCGCCAAAGCCAATGTTTTCTCGGACACTCATGTCATAGGTGCGAAAGTCTTGAAAAATGACGCCAATGGTGTCACGGAGATTGGCAATGTCAATATTTCTAATATTTTCGCCATTGATCAAGATGTCGCCGGAGGTGACATCATAAAGGCGAAGGAGAAGTTTGATTAAGGTAGTCTTTCCGGCGCCGTTCTCGCCGACCAAGGCAAAGTTCCTGGCGTCTTTAATAGTGAGATTAATGTTTTTAAGAATTGGCTTGCCTTGGTCATAGGCAAAGCTGACGTGTCTAAACTCGACATTGAGCGGGCGAGAAGCGTCGATGGTTTTGGGATGAGGAACGTCGGTGATTCTTGGCTTGAAATCGATGAATTCGAAGTAGCGAGAGAGGAAAAGGGTGTGTTCATAGAATCTGGCAATGTAGGTGAACAGGCCGATCATGACGTTTTGAAATTGGCGGATAGTGCCGGTGAACATGGTCAGGTCACCGATGGTGATGTGGCCAAAGACGGCTTGGATGGCAGCGAAGAGGGCAATAATGTAATAGATTAGGGAACCAAACGAGTCCAGAAGAAAACCGTAGAAGTTTTGTTTGCGGGAGAGGATTTTGTTTTCGGCCATGAATTTACTATTCATAGCTTCAAACTTGCCGATGAGATAGTCTTTGAGGCCGAAAATTTTGACTTCTTTGGCGGGGTCTTTGTAGGTTAAGAGCCAGATAATCTGATTGATGGCGCGCTGGAAAGGCGAGCGGCTGTCAGTAATGGCATAGGTCCAATAGGAAAATTTCATGCGGAAGAGCAGTCGGGGGAGGGAGAAAATGATAAGGACGATTGGCGCCCACCAGGCAAGCCGGACTAAAATGGCTAAGAGAGAGATGAGGCCAACAACTGATGAGGTGGCTTCGACAATGACATTCATGGCTTGGGCGGGCCGGGAATAAATTTCCCGCTGGACCTTTTCCATTTGGTCATGAAATTTGGGATCTTCGAAATAGGAAATGTCCAAGGAAGCAGCTTGGTTAAGGACTTTTTTAATGGCAAATTCGGTGAAGATGTCTTTCATGACGTCAAAACCGTGAGTGGACAGATTGCCAAAGAAGGCGTTGATGGCCTCAGCTGCAAAGGCAACCACAACATAGAAAAGAATGAGGTGAATGTGGGCCATGTCGGGGGATTTGATGGCAGAGACAATGGCGTCGACAGTGAGTTTGCCGACATAGAGGGTGATGGCGGGGGTGATTGAGTTGGCAGCATTGGAGAGAAAGTAGAAACTGGCCCATCTGGGGGAGGCCTCGAAGACCAGTTTTAAAACCTTGAAGCCAAGGTTGAGTTGGAAAGAAATTTCAGAAAGAGTTTTGCGCATGCGGGAAAATTGCGTGATATAATGGGTGGGTGTACCAACCAAAGTTTACCATTACTTCTAAGCTGTTAAAAGATATCGGCCTGATTGAGGGAGCGAAAGCGGTGATTGAAGGGGCGGCGCTCTTGCCAGCCTGGGAGGCAAAGTTTCGGGATGATGCCGAGCTGCGGGCAGTGCATTATGGCACGCACGTGGAAGGCAACGAATTAAATCTGGAAGAAGTGCGCAAAGTCATGGAAGGGAAGGAAATTGTGGCACGGGAGCGGGACGTTAAGGAAGTAATTAATTACCGCAAAGTATTGGACTATCTGGAAGAGCTGATTACTGAGGCGCATGGGAGATTGCCGAGGAAAGATTTGTACCGAGAATCGGTTTTAAGGCGGCTGCATGCTCTGACGGTGCATGGGATTGTGGAACTGTCTGAGGAGGGGAACTATCGAAAAGTGCAGGTGGTGTTGCGGGATGTGTTGACGGGGGATATTGTTCATCGGCCCAGTCCGTCGGTGGAAGTACCATATCAAATGGAAGATTTCTTTGAGTGGTTGGGCGGGGCGGAAGCGTGGGGTCAACATCCGATTGTGAAAGCGGGGATTGCTCACTATGGCATCGTGAATATACATCCGTTTACAGAGGGCAATGGCCGGGTGTCGCGGGCCTTAGCGACCCTGATTCTTCTGAATGAGGGCTATGACATCAGAAAGCTATTTTCGCTGGAGGAATATTATGACAAAAATGTTGCAGCCTATTATTATGCCATTAAGACGGCGGATCAAAACACTGATGGGGATGTGACACAGTGGCTGGAGTATTTTGTGGAAGGGGTGGCGATTGAATTTAATCGGGTGCGCGAGCAAGTGCAGCATTTGTCGCTGGATTTGAAGCTCAAGGCCCAAGTGGGCCAGCAGATTTTTCTTAATGAAAGACAAATTAAAATTGTCGAACACATTGAAAAAGTGGGTTTTTTAAGCAATGCGCAGTTTGCGGATATTTTGCCGATGGTGTCGGAAGACACAGTGTTGCGAGACTTGAAGGATTTGATAAATAAAAAAATTATTAAGAAAAAGGGCAAGACCAAGGCGGCAAGGTATATGATGAAATGAAGATGAAGATTATTTCTCAAAATTGTCAGGGTATGCCAATGCCTGGGGCAGAGAATAGACTGAAAGTTGTTGCCGTAACACTTAAAAAATTGAATCCAGACGTTGTCTTTCTTCAGGAAGTGTGGGGGTTAGGACTGAAAGTACTAAATTTGCCTGGGTACGTTCTATTGTATGAGAAAAGACTAGTTATTCCCAAGGGAGGGTTAGTCATTTTGTTAAAAAAAGGCCTTGACTTCTCGAGCATTAAATTCCATAAATATCACTTTCAGGGGAAATTTTTTTCAAAACAACTCGTTGACAGGGTTGGTGGAAAGGGGTTTCTAGATGTTTTTATTCCAAAAATGAACCTGCACCTAGTTGATACTCACTTACTCTCTGACTACGCTGATGTTTTTAAGGCTGACTTGGGGCAAAAACTTCAGCTAGATGAACTTATGAGTTTTATTAAGACAAAAAGTTTCGTGCTTGGAGCGGGGGATTTCAATTTTGATGAGGATAGTATTTTTTACCAACATTTAATTAAATATGTGAAGAATTTTACTGCTGGTATTGGTCCGTCGTACCCTGCAAATAATAGAAAGGTTGATTTTATTGTTGGCAAAGGAAAGAAGCTAGGGAAGTATAAGGCTAGGTACATCGACTACTCAACACCAGTGTCTGACCACAAGGGAGTGATATTAGAGGTAGATTTGAAATAAAAAATGTTATTTAGAAGACTGTCAGATTTTTTTGCCAAATTAGAAAATACTTCATCGCGCAATGCAATGGTGGAGATCCTGGCCCGGCTGTTCGCCGAGGCAGGCGGGAGTGAGATTGATAAGATTACCTATTTGCTCCAGGGCCGAGTGGCGCCGCTGTATGAGCCGGTGGAGTTTGGGATGGCGGATAAGATGGTGATTAGGGCCCTGGCCAAGGCGTACGGCACTTCTGAGGAGAAGGTGACGGCGGCTTTTAAGAAAAGCGGAGATGTTGGGGACACGGCAGAGAGTCTAAGTAGGAACGAGTCTAAGTCTAAGAAGGGTTTATCCGTAGTTGATGTCTTTCTTAGACTTAGACTGATTACTGAAGCTACTGGGGTGGGGTCGGTGGAGAAAAAGGTGGAGATTTTGGCGAATCTACTGTCGGACAGTGATGCACTTTCGGCAAAGTATATTGCCAGGACACCAGTGGACAAATTACGATTGGGCTTTTCAGACATGACGATTCTTGAGGGGTTGTCGTGGATGATTGACGGGACAAAGAAGAACAAGGATCGAATTGAGGCAGCATATAATATCCGGCCGGAT
>CAZQWX010000093.1:0-5291 GCA_964597255.1 uncultured Gammaproteobacteria bacterium
AGCCTGTTCGAGGCCTGAGAGCCGGAACACTTCTTGAAAAGAACCCCGATCATCAGGATAAACTTGACCGGAAAGAACAAAAACCCCTTTTAAATTTGTTTGCTGGATACTTTCTGACATTTATGTTCGGTAGATAGACTCTGCCCTTTTTTTCAATGGTTTCCACCACCATGCGTTTTCTTGGTACCATTTTACGGTCTTTTCCAACCATTCTTCAATACCATGAAGTGGCTTCCAGCCAAGTTCATTATTAATCTTTGTCCAATCAACTGCATATCTTCGGTCATGGCCCGGACGATCTTTGACAAATTCTAGGTACGAGTAGTCCATGTGTAAAATATCTAGGATTTTCTTTACTATCTGAAGATTATTCCATTCTTTTGTTTGCCCTCCAACACAGTATGTCTCTCCAATTTTCCCGTTTAATAGCACTGTGTCAATTGCTCGGCAGTGATCATCAACATATAGCCAATCGCGGGTGTATTTTCCATCACCATAGATCGTTGCTTTTTGGTGTTCTAAAAAGCGTGTCACATGTCTGGGAACAAATTTCTCAGGATCCTGAAACGGACCATAATTGTTGGAACAATTTGTAATTGTTACCGGAAGTTCAAAAGTATCAAAGTATGACCTAACGAGGTGATCGGATGCAGCCTTGGATGCAGAGTAAGGGCTGTGGGGATTATATGGTGTCTGCTCGTTAAATTTTTCTTTGCCCTCTAATGGTAAAGCTCCGAAAACTTCATCTGTTGAAACATAATGAAATTTTTTTACCTTAGCTTTCAATGCAGCGTCCAGTAAAACCTGGGTTCCTAAAACATTAGTACGAACAAATTCTGCTGGGTGAAGGATTGATCGGTCAACGTGTGACTCGGCAGCGAAATGGATGATGATATCAATGTCAGGAACAATTTTGTTAACCAGCTTGGGATTGCAGATGTCACCTTTAATAAATTTATAATGATTGTCAGAAGCAAAATCCTTGGTTGATGACAAGTGACCGGCATAGGTTAGCTTGTCAAGATTGATAATTGTGTCGCGCTGGTGTTGTTTTAGCCAATATCGGATGAAGTTAGAGCCAATAAACCCGGCACCGCCGGTGACAAGCAGTTTCATACTTTTTTCTTTTCAGCCCAATATTGAGATGCCTCTAAAAGGCTATTAAATGTCCCGGCATCACTCCAGAAACCTTTTAATTCTGCCCAGTCAAGTTGTTTCCTTTTCAAATAGGCGTTACATACATCGGTAATCTCATATTCTCCCCTGGAAGATGGCTTAAGATTACTAATGACATCAAAAACTTTGTCGTCGAACATGTACAAACCCGTTACAGCATATTTAGTCTGCGGATGTTTTGGTTTTTCTTCAAAACGAATAATTCGTTTGTGTGTCTCCTCATCAAAAAATGGTACACCATATCTCTCCGGGTCGGTAACTTTCTTTAAGAAAACTTTTGCACCTGACTTAAACCCCTGAACGTCGGTTGAGATGTTGGCATCAGTGGTGTTATCGCCAAGAATAACCGTTATGCCCTCTTTATCAGCAAAATCCTTCGCCAGGGATAGGGCGTGAGGGATTCCGCCTTCGACCTTTTTACCATTAATCTCTATTGACTCCTGGTAAGCGAACTCAAGATGTTTGACACCAAGGTCCTTACCGTTTTTCAAAACCGCCATGAAGTGACCGGCATGGGGACCACCGACTACAACCATGATTTCCTTAATTCCAGCACGAACGAGAGTTTGTATCGGATAAAAGACCATAGGCTGGTCATAGACCGGAAGAAGATGTTTATTAGTAGCGTATGTCAGGGGATAAAGCCTGGTCCCTAACCCACCGGCAAGAACAACACCTTTCATTTTTTTTATCAGACTCTGAGCAGGAACAGAATTAAGACAAAGGCGACCAGAGCCGCCATCGCGACGTATTCTAACACAACCTGGCTAATAATTTCCCGCTCGTTAAGATGGTGGAAAACACCCCAAAAGACATAGAGGGCGCACATGAGCAGAACAATGGCAATTTGTGAGGCGACGTCAAACCGGAAAAACAGGACACCGCCAAGGCCCAATGCAATGATTAAGGCCAAAAGAAGGAAATCGGCTCCGTGTCTGACGGCGTGGTGCACTTTCATGTCTGCGAGTTAATAGTAGCTATAAGTTCATAGTTCATAGTTGGGGGTTTATATTTCTCTTCATAAGATAAGTCCCCTTCCGACCAAATTAAGAAGAACTAATACCGCCAACAACATCATCAGATGAGCAAAGTTATGACCGGAAATGCGCACGGTCTTTCGTCGGTAAACCAGAATGCCATCGATGGCCAAAATGCCCATCAGCATGACAATCAGCGCCAGGGAGACAGTTTTGGTGATGGAAAAGGCATTAATGCTGGGACCCCCGCCGCTGGGTGGTGGTGTTTGCAGATTAAGGATAGCACCGGTTGTGGGTGTAATTGCCGGCGAGGAAGTAGCTGGTGTGCTACTAGGTGTAGCAATGGTACCACTGGGTGTAGCAGATTGGGCAGCCGGAGCCGGTGGCGCGGGCGCAGTCGGCGCCTCGACCGTCGGAGCACTGCTGGCCGGGGTGCCAAACTCCTGGACAACCAGTGTAGTTTCATAGCTGCCATATTTGCCATTAACCACGGCAAAACCAACATCTTGATAATGGTTGTTGAGCAGGTTGTCCCGGTGGGTGGGCGAATTCATCCAAGCCGTGACCACGGATTGCGAGTCGGCAAAATCCCGAGCCAGGTTTTCCCCAGCGAAAAGATAGTTATAACCGGCCGCAGTGATAAATGACCAGGGGTCGCGGCCAGAGGGGGAAATGTGAGCCCAATACTGATTGGTAAACATGTCCGCTGCCTTGGCGGAGGCGGCGGCAGTCAGCTCGCTGTTGAGCTTCAGTGGCCCGTCGCCATTAGCCGACCGGGCAGCGTTGGTATCGTTGAGCAGGTCCTGAACACTAATGTTGCTGGCATAACCCAAAATTTGTGGATCAAACTTGCCAACGGCCGTCAGGCCGATCTGGAGAACCAATAATAAGGTTATGTAGAAAGCTAGCGAAGAAACGTGCAACGCCTTAGCCCGGTGGTTATTGGTGTGCCGGGGGGTGAAAAAATGAAGCAATGTCTCAATGATTCGCATTAGGAATCATTGTAGCACCGAGTAGAGTCGAGAGACAATAATCTTTCTGGAAGACTAGAAGTCCGATTCTTCTTCATCATTTAATTGAGGCGTAGTATTAGTAGCTGTTAGTCGTCGGAGGGCTTTCTTTGTTAAATCATCATCAGTGGCAAGTTCTAGATATGCCACACCGAGACTTAAATTTTCTCTGACTTCATCAATGGTATTGGCCTGGTCATCTTGGAGTTGGCTATATTCATGTCCAACACTTTTTAGAGCAAGTAGACCAGTTAAACCAAAGGCTGCCCAAATAAGGATTGGCTTAACTGTTGGCCATGGTACTTCGTGAGTTGGAAAAAGTCCATATTGTTGGACTGACCCAATGGCAGTGATGACACCGTTGTATGCTCCCCAGAGCACAGCATCCCAACTTAAACCTTTGACGGTACTAAGCATTAGTCGACTGCGTAGAGACGGAAGTGCTTCAGAGATGGTTTGTCGACCAGCTGTAATCTGCTCTCTGAACAGTTCAGCATCTTTTTTTGCTGTAATATCATCACGGAACGTATTGGTCAAAGCAGACAGACTATCCATATCTGCCAATGCTTGGCTCTGACGGTATCCGATCTTGCCATCAAACAGGGTTTGCCATGGATCATGCTGCCGGAGATTATTTATTGAAACACGGATTCGCTCCGCATTTTCAGCCAGTGAGGGAAAACGATGGCTAATTGCTTCGGTTGTGTGCTTTAACATAACCAATTTATAGTACCGAACATATCTAGCTGATCGGTTTGGCGGTGACAATGAGTCGCTTGGAATCCATAAAGCCGTCGCAGGTGTAGAGTGTGAGGGTTTGATCGGGGGTGGGAGCCACTACCTCCACCTGGCTCGGATCGACCAGTTGAGTTTGGGTTACGTGGTAGCGATACCAATGATCGTGGGTCAGGACGGTGACTTCATCGCCAATTTGGACGTTACGCAAGGGCAGAAACAGACCTTCAAACGCATGGGCAAAGATAACGACATTGCCGTTCTCGCCGGGATTGGCCGAGCCGACACCGTGAGAGGCCGTGGTGTCTGACAGTTCCCAATAACCATTAATGACCGGTGCTTCGATGACCGATAAATCAATTTTCTGACTAGGAACAATAATCCGTTCCGGTGGTTCCGCCGGTTCCTTAAGTGACATTAAAGCTGGGTCAATGTGGATCGGACCGGGATCAGTAGTGACGACATCTTTTGATGTGACTTGATGCATGATCGACAGCGAGTTGGGGTGGCTGGTTAAAAACTGGTCGCCAGCCAGATAGGCAAAGGGGAAGATGGCAATGATAATCCCAATGATGATAAGTAGGGTACCGATTTGACGGTATGGTACAAAGTGAGGAAGAGTTAGGCGGTTTTTCCGTGGTCGGCCTCTTTTTCGGTGGCCGAAACTGGCAAAGACTGGCCAGTGAAAGTTCTTAACTAAACTGGTGGGATTATAGCTGATACCCGCAGGTCGACCCCTCTGCTTTTTGGGCTGAGCCAATTTAGGACTAACTGTCCTTCTCTTTAGCTTAGTTTTAGTTTTCGCAGAGCGATGCCGGACACTACGCATAGCAAGCCAAGAACAGCTGCGGCCGCTTCAGTAGGCCTTTGGTCACTGGCCGTGAATGACAGCCCCAGAACCTGGCCGGTTGCGGCCCCCAACACCTGGCCGCTGCAGATCTCGTTGGAAAAGGCCGATGATTTGCAGCCGTTGACACCAGAGACAATGAAACAGTAGTTCTGGCCCGGAACCAGGCCGGCCACGACATAGGACGTGATGTTGCCGATATCCGTTTGGCCATACAGATAGTTATGGCTACTCGGACCATAGGCCAAGGCATAGTGGCCCACTGGGGAAACGGCCGTCCAACTAAGCTGGACCTTGCCGCCGCCCAGATTGGTGGCCGACAACAGCTGTGGTGTCCCTTGGACATCATTATCGCTGCAGCCGGAGCCGGAGGAAGATCCGCCGCCTCCTCCGCCGCCACTGTTACTGTTCGACGTACTGCCGCCACCGGATGGTGGAGGTGTAGGTGGGGGTGGGGTTTGCGGTTTGCAGGATGGCAAGTGTAACTTCTGCCAACCTTGATGCAGAATTTCCCAACCGGGCGGGAAAGGATTGGGAATACACAAC
>CAZQWX010000094.1:0-5243 GCA_964597255.1 uncultured Gammaproteobacteria bacterium
ATGTGCATGGGTATTAGCGGCACGGTTTGGATGACAAAAAAAGCCACCAGCATCGACAGAAAGCCCATCAGAAGATAGACAAGCAGACCCTTAGTTATTGGTGTCTGCCAAATAACTGAGACACGCCGCCGGATAAACTGAAAGAGGAAAAAGGCAAACGTTGCGGCCACCACAAAATCTTCCGCCCGGACCCGGACATTATAACCAGAGAGAATGTCAAATAACGGCCACTTGGGGTAAAGGGGAATAAAGATCAGGAGAAATCCGGCCGCAATTGGCAGCAGATTGTTATCCAGCCAGTGTAAAAGTTTACCGATCATTGAAATAATCTGGCTCGGCCCAAAACGTAGTGCGGTTTCCTATTCGTCCGCTCCCCGATTTTAACTGCAGGGACGCCACCCATAATAGCAAATTCAGGGACATTTTTGGTAACCACGGCTCCGGCAGCAATTATTGCACCATTGCCGATCGTGACCCCAGGCAAGATAATAGCCCTAGGGCCAATAAAAACATAATCTCCAATCTCAACACTTCTCCCAACCGGGCCAAAATCTTCTGATGAGATATCATGCTCTTGGTTATAAATCAGTACTTGCGAAGCAATATCCGTATGTTTCCCAATGGTTAACTTTTCCCGCCCATCCAGGAAACAGTTATCCCCAATCAAGCTTCCTTCTCCAACTTCAATGTTCTTGGGATCATAGAACCTGGTACGGAAATAGAACTTAGTATTTTTGCCTATTTTTATGCCAGCTAGTTTATAGAAGAAGCTTCGCACTGACCAAATACGAATTTCCCCAATAAGATCCAAAAGGGCAATCTCAAGATCCAGCCAATAATTGTAGTAACGAACGAGCCCTTTTTTAACGATGTCTTTGGAATTCAACTTCTTCCCCATTCGGTCGTAATAATTAACTGAGATACCACTTGTTCCTATTTCAAGCTCGTCTGGAACTTCTGGGCGCGGTCTTAGTAGTTTAATCTTCATGATTTCCAGCAACTGATTTAAGTACTTCCAACGTTCTCTCTGCTGTATTTTCCCAATTATACCTTGTTACCCACTCCAGACCAAAATTGACTCGTTTTTGCCGTTCAGCATTCGACAGTGACAGGACTTCCTCAAGCGCCAACTTGATGCTGGAGACACTATAAGGATCGTCGATATAGATTGCGGCCTGGCCACAAACCTCCGGCAGACTGGCCACTTTGGAGACAACCACCGGAACACCAGTGGCCATGGCTTCAATTGCCGGGATGCCAAAACCTTCGTAGAGGCTGGGAAGGACATAGGCCCGGGCAGCAGCAATCAACTGTGAGATTTGATCATCAGGAACATAGCCAGTAAAAATTACTCGCTTTTCTAGGCCTAAGGTTTTTACCTTGGCAAAAATTTCCTGATACATCCAACCACCCCGGCCCTCGTTGATCATGCCAACTACTTTTAATTGTAGCTTCTTATCTGGCAGTGTCGAAAAAGCTTCAATTAACCTAACCAGGTTCTTTTTTGGTTGGAGCGTCCCCAAATACAAGAGATAGTTTTCGGCTTTAACTTCTCTTGGTCGGAATCGCTGGTTATCATAGCCAGGATAAGCCACGGTGACTTTAGTGCTTGGAAAGTTATAAAGTTTGCAAATCTCGTCCTTGCTGAACTGGGAAATAGTTAAGATCTTTTTTGCCTGAGATGCCGAAAACCTGGTCCAGTATTTAAGTTGATAAAGATCCTTCTTGTTAAAATATTGTGGAAAGCGCTCGAAGGACATGTCCATGATGCCAATTACTGACGGCATGGACATTACCAGTGGGGCGTAATGTGACGGAGTAAAAAAAACGTTCGGTTTATCTCGGTATAAAAGCAGTTGTTTTTGTAATGTGGTCAAGGTCCAAAGTCCTCGGCCGGAGAGAACTTGGTAGTGCCAGTGAGTGTCAGGCTGAGGCAAATCTGACAGGGGTGGATGTTGAAGATAGATACGATACTCAGCATCATCGGTCGGCAGCTTCGCCAGTGCGGTAAGTAGCCCAAAGGCATACTGACCGACACCTACCCGATGGGCATCATTTGCATCGTTCCCATTTATCCCAATTGTCATGGACTTATCCTCTCCAGTCGATAAATTTTAACACCATTGGCACTTGACCAGCTGGCAGTAATTTGAAACGGCCGAAGGCTGGCGATTTCCCAAACATTCGTCTGACCTAGTGTCGCTTCAGCTCCCCGACTGACAACATATAAGGTTTTGGTCCGGGGATAATCATCAACCCCAAGAAAGTTTGCCGCCCCACGAATGGTCAGAAGGTAGCGAAACGGCAGTGCTTGAGTATCGCCGTCGACCAACGAGGCCACATTCCAGTCGGTCTTGCCCCGGGTGTCAGCAGCAATCCTGTCGGCAACGGTTTCCTGGGCAACTAAGTTCCAATTAGCAACCATCGCAAAGCCATTATTTCTTGATAATTGAAGAGAGAGAAATACCATGATGCCAAAGACCATCAAGACTATCAGCTGAATAAATTTTGGAACGTTTACCAGTATAAGAGCAGCAAAAATGATCAAGATGGGCATAATACTCATGTAGTAGTGGTAGGCCGGAAACTCCAATCGAATCCGAAGTAATGCTGCCAGGGCAAAAAACACAAGGACATAAGCCAATAGCCAAATTAGGGCTGGTCTTCCTTGCCAGTTTTGTTTTTTCAGTATGTACCTTAGTCCAATCACTAAAATTATGGATATCACCAGACCATAGCCGACATTTTGCCAACCAAAAACGTAGCCGACAGTGGAAAAGAAAAACGAGATGGCAGGAAATAATGACCCCATCATGCCCTTGCCTGAGTGCAGGCTGGCCAGAAGCAGCTGGACATCCAGAAAGCCATGGGTCAGTTCAAAGAGGATTTGCGGCAGTGAAGCGACGAAAAATGCCCCTGAAAACAACAGATAGTATCGGAGTTTGGGAACAGTCCGACAAGCCAGTGGCATCAGGAGGCAAAAAATCAGGAAAGGAGCAAAACTGTAATGAATTTGGATTAAACAGCCGGCCAGAAAGCCAAGCAGGAGAATTTTAGCACCGGTAGGCTTGGACTTTGGCATGACAACCGACAGCAAAATATACAAGGCAGCGATAAAAAACGGCAGGCCAAAGTAGGCATTAAGCAGTAACCGGCCAGTTTCAACCATCAGTGGTGATAGAGCAAAAAGAAAGACTGTCAGCACAGCAACTTTTTGGGAGAAGAACCGCTTGCAGAGAAAAAAGAGCAGAACCAGAGCCAGAACATTAACAATGACGGCTGTTAAGAGTGGACCGACTGGTGACAGGTGAGACAAAAATATGCCCGGCAGCAGGAGATAGTAATAGAGCGGACCACTGTATGGACCAAACGTCGACGGCGGGCCCAAAAACCGCAGATGATGGTTGATAATAATCTGAGCAGTGGCGAGAAGATCCCGACCCTGATCACCCTGAAAGGAGGTCAAGATATCGATCCGATAGAGGCGGATAAGTCCGGCCAGAATAACAGTTAAGACCAATAGCGGCATGGTATCAACGCGAGATAAGAACAATTCCCAGAAGGATAACAAAAATGCCGACAATTTTTGGTAGGGTGATGGACTCCTTGAGAAATACTGAACCGATAAGAAGCAGCACGATTGCAGAATAGGCCACAATCGCCGGATAACTTCTGGTGACATCGTTAGTTGAGAGCAACTTAAGATAGAAAACCGCACTGAGGCCATAGAGGCCGAAACCAAGAACAATTTGCCAGTTAGTCACCAATTTGAGGAAAGTTGGCCAGAGGTGATTGACCGACAGGTCAAGGCCGCCCAATCTAGTGATGCCAAGCTTGAGCAGAGTATTACCAACAACATTGGACGTCCCGGTCGCCAGAAAAAGCCATATGAACGTCGGATCACTAAACATTGCTTATCATTTTAGTATATTATTCTTAAACCTGCGAACAAGTTGCCTGTTTATGTGACATTAGGCAGGCTTAAGAAGAGACTCCGAGCAGAAAATCTGGTAGTATCACTGCGAGGAGGCTCATTCTTGGTATGAGAAGCAAAACAGAATTAACAGTACTTATCCCTGCCTGCGGCGAGGAATTATTGATTGCCAAAACGCTTATTAACCTCGCTAGATTTGTGAAAAAGCAAAACTATACCAGTGAGCTTCTGGTGATAGAAAATGGCCATCGAGATAAAACCTTCCAGATTGCCAACGGGCTGACAAAAACCATGCCTAACCTGCGGGTCTATAGCCAGGCCCAAGCTAATTATGGAGCGGCCCTTAAACGAGGTATTGAATTGGCTCGAGGTAATATTATTACCATTGTTAACGTCGACTTTTGGCTGGCTGACTTTATTGTGCAGTCACTAAAGCTGGTAACTACCACAGCAGATTTTGTCGTGGGATCGAAGCATCTTAGCCAGAGCGGAGATAAACGGAATGTGATGAAAATTGTTTACAGCCAGGGATTCAATGTGCTTCTAAAAATACTCTTTGGTTTTAAAGGTACCGATACACATGGTCTCAAAACTATGCGGCGCGATAAGGTTTTGCCATTGGTGGCGGAAACGACAACCTCAGATTTTGTTTTTGATACCGAACTGGTGTTACGCGCCCAAAGACACGGATTGAGAATGGCAGAATTGCCAGTTCAGGTGAGCGAGATCAGACCCACCCGATATAGTGCCGGTGTCCAGCTGTATAAAACAATCAAGAACTTAGCTATTTTGATCAGAAGTCTGGGATTGAGAACTACCTAACTTAGTTCACTGTAAACTTGAAGTGTCGCCCGAGCAGTTTTTTCCCAAGAGAACTTTGCTGCTTGGGATTGACCGACCATAATGAGTCTTTCCCGCTCTCGCGTTGACAGGCCACAAATATAGGTAATCTTTTCTGCAATGTCATTAACATCTTCAGGATTAACATAAATTGCCGCTTTGCCACCAACTTCCGGCAAACTGGAAACCGACGAGGTAACAACCGGCACCCCGACTGCCAGGGCCTCTAAAACTGGGACGCCGAAGCCTTCATACAGTGACGGGTAGACAAAGCAGCTGGCACCAGCATAGACAGCTGGCAAGTCCTCCGGGGGAACATAGCCCAATAATTTTAAATTTTCAATTGGTTCCGCCTTCCCCTGGAACTTAAATTTTAAATTGTCGTTTCCCCAACCGGCTTTACCAACGATAACCAGTTCGGTATCGGGAATATGCACTTTAGAAAAGGCCTCAACAACCCGGTCGAAAT
>CAZQWX010000095.1:0-3089 GCA_964597255.1 uncultured Gammaproteobacteria bacterium
AGAAAGCCTTGCGCAATTTTAAGCGATAGCAAAACTTTGTGTCATTGTCCTCTTAATGTCATTGGTTTTAAAAAGAATGTAAAATATTTGTACTAAGGAAAATAGGAATGCTGATGTAAACTAACTTCTCAGTTTTCGTAAAATCGTGCGTCTCAATTTTCGTAAGGTTGACCACCAAAAGAGTTCGCCTTATTAGCCTGTAGAAAGAATATTTAGTCTTTTTAATTCAACTTCAGTCTTTGTTTCCCAAAGGTTTCTCCCGCTGCCTCAAAAACTACCCATTTACCTACAACTTTGACCCAGATATGACAGCCCATGTAGCCTGGTGGAACAAAGTAATACCGACCGTAAAGTGAAATGGTACTTTCCCGGGTAACTTTTCTTCTTTCCTCAATCACCAACAGTGTTTCCAGTTCTACCCTGGAAACTCTTCTTTTGGAACTATGGTATCTGCTGGCATGGGTGACATTACCAAAGTAGCGACTCTTAAAAACGTAGTTATATTTAGCTAACCAAACCCGCCACCCTCCGTTAAGTTCTTCCAGTGTTTTTGCCTGCCAGACTTCCCGCACAAAGTCGTCCTGGACAAAGCGCCAAAATCTTTCTATTTTGCCTTTGGTTTGAGCTTTGTAAGCCCAAATGAGTTCAATGTGCAAAGCGTTGGCGTACCACTGGTAGTCGGCTTGTCCAAACCTGGTTCTGGCTTTATACTGGCTGCCTTCATCCTGCAGCATTTTGTCAGGCAGACCCCATTTAGAGAGTGACTCATACCAGACTTGGAAAACATTCATTTTCCCTTGAGTTCTAAACCATTTGCCACAAAGGACAAAACGACTGTAATCATCTAGGGTCGCAATTAAGTAACAGGTACCAAGACTGGGGAAAGTAATTTTTCCCATAATATCTGTTTGCCACATTTCATTGGGAAAGTTAGCCTCAAACCTCTGAATTGGTTTTATTCTTAGGATGTTTTCTTTTCCTAAACCAGCTTTTTCTACCACTCTGCGTACCGTACTTTCACAAACAGACAGTCCTAACTTATCCCGGATATTTCTGGCACTGCGCCATCTATCCTTGCTTTTACAGGTTTTAATTGACTCCTGTTGTTCTTTGGTCAGTTTAAAATTATTGCTGTGCCGATGATCTGCTAATCCTGCTATTCCTGTTTGAGAAACAGTCACCAGGTAGTTTTCAATGGTTCGGGTAGTGCAGAAAAGAAGTTCACCGGCTTTCTTTTTATCAATTTCCCCACTCATCACTGCTTTTATTATTTTTTGCCTGGTTTCTAAAGATTTTTTCATTTGCTCACCTCCTATCCTAGAGTGAGCATACAGACTGGAAGGGTTTACGAAAACTGAGATGCTGAAAAACTACGAAAATTGAGATGTTACCTTACAAGTCCTGATTGTAAACTGAACCTTGACAACTGCCCATCGAATCCTCTATGTTGATAATGAGGATGAAAATTTACTAGAATACCCTTTCTGGCTTCTAGTGAATTTACCCATATGGTTATCTCGATTGCTTCACAAAAAGGTGGCACAGGAAAAACCTCTACCACCATTTCTCTTTCCGCAGGACTAGCCAGACGAGGTAAAAAGGTTCTCCTGGTTGATATTGATAGTCAAGCGAATGCGTCGAAAGTTCTGGTTCCAAGGTACTTAAACCTTCACAAAGAAGACACAATCTACACCACGATCCTCGAACGTCAACCGCTTCCGGTACGCCGGACTTCTATTGCTGATCTTGATATTGTTCCTTCGCACATTCTCCTCTCCAACACTGACATTGAGCTGACAACAGCCAAGGATCACCGAGAAGAACGGCTGCGGAAAGAGCTAGAAACGACCAAACGGCAGTATGACTTTGTCTTCATCGATTGCCCTCCTGCCCTCTCTTGGCTCACCATCAATGCTTTTACCGCAAGTGATGACGTTATCGCGGTAGTCTCCCCGGGCTACTTTGAGCTAGACTCTATTGTTCAGCTTTCCAAAACCATCGACGAGGTCAAGGAGTATTTCAATCCCCAACTGCAGATTCGCGGACTTCTCTTCACCATGAGTGACCCAACTATCAACAGCAGGACTTCCTTGAAGATTCTACGGCAAACCTATCCAGAGCATGTTTTAAAGACAGTGATTCCAAGAAATACTGATTTGCGAGATGCCCACTTTAACAGGCAAGATGTTTTTGGGTTTGCTCCAAAATCGAAATCAGCCGAAGCCTATACACGCTTAATTGAGGAACTATTCTATGAACAAGAAAAAACTTGAAGAGGGAGTTATCTTCAACGAGCTAAAAGGTAGTTCTCTCTTCTTCAAACAACAAGCAAAAACAGCGAGTTCTACCAGGTCACACAAAGATATTCATCCGGAGAGAATTCCGGAATCTACAGCAGATCGAGAGACGGAACAGGTACCGGAAATAAAAAAGGAGGAGTCAGTTGTTACGCCCGTTAGTCCGTCCGTCCGTACGCCCGAGACTCCGTCCGTCCGTACGCCCGTACGGGTCAAGAGGACGATCACCCGCTATGCGTTCGAGTTCTTCCAAGATCAGCTTGAGTATCTAAAGAAGTTCTCTTTAGAGGAACAGTCAAGGGGAGAAAGAGGAAGCATGAGCCAAATGGTGCGTGAGGCAATCGATATGTATATCTCGAAAAGATTGCGAACGGAAGAATAGGCGTACGCCCGTACGGACGTAGACCCGTACGCACGGACGGTCGGATATTTAGACCAGAATTATGAGAGGTTTGAAAGACACACTAAAAAATCGATTAGACGTAGTCACACGACCGGAACCCACTGTTGTGATTCACCGTGGGGAAGAGTTCTATGTCAGTGATAACGGAGAACAAGAGACCAAGCGGAGTACCTACGTCAAGTTCTCTGTAAAATTTAGAGAAAGCCAGCTTGCCCAACTGAAAGGTGCGACGTTGGCTGTTTTTATTTGTCTGGCGCTACATATTGAGGAAGATGGAACGTGCTTTCCGTCGGTGAACCTCATCTGCAAAGAGACAGGGTATAACCGGGATACCGTCTTTGATGCGCTTAGCAAATTGGAGTTTCGCGGTTACATTGCCAGGAAGCAAA
>CAZQWX010000096.1:0-4866 GCA_964597255.1 uncultured Gammaproteobacteria bacterium
GATTTCTCCCGGTTCTAGCTGCCCGAGATCGGACGGAAAACGTGCCGAATCCGGTGACCACCACTTTTTCGCCTCTTTTGAGAGCATCACGAACGGCGTCCAGGACTGCCTGAACGGATTCGCGAGCGGCTTTGTTAGTCAAAGATGCCTTTTTGGCAACTAAATCAATAAGATCTGCTTTTGTCATTTAGTATTCACCCCCCTTCATTTTTGGACTGTTGATATAAGTGATTCGATTTGGACTTTAATAGTAATGCGGATGGCTGAAGAATTCATGAATATACTGTTACGACAACCGATTGGCTTTGGATTGTTAATAAAAGCAATTTAATATGTTGTAATGGCTTTGTCAATATATCACAAGCTGAACTAAATAGGTCAATCTGACAGGATAAACTAGTCAGTAGTAGAATAAGTTTATAGTTCATAGTTGGACTGCCAAGAACCACAGCAAAAATTGACTTTTTGGCACTAGTTTGATATACTTCACCAAGTTCCTGCAAGATATGTGGGAACTTTTTTTATGGTTGGTTAATGAGCTTTTGCGAATTTTACCAACCATTATCCGTCCGAAACAAAGCTAGCGGGCATACACATAGTGCATAACGCGAACTGAAGTGCAGGAGGATTATCAGCTAGGAGGCAGCTAGCATGACTAATGTTGTTCGTCATCTTAAGAAAATTTTTGGCTTCACCAACTCGGGCCGATCGTTGGTGGGTAAAGCTGTGCGAAAAGTACTGGCTAAGCGTGAGCTGCGCCGGGTGGTTGGTGTGAGCCTGGTGGCAGTGGTCACGGCGTTTTATATCGTCCGCAACTTCTCCAACATTGGAGGTCCAATTGTTTTGGCCGTGAACCTGGGTGATGCTACGCCTGAGGCTACCATTGATGCCGGCACAACGCTTTCTGTTCAAACACCAATTAGGTTCGACTATGAATCCCGCGGCTTTTCCTGGATCCATTCCGGAGCTGACTTGGTGGCGCCAACCGGCACGCCGGTCTTTCCGATTATGCCTGGTGTGGTCGAAACCGTGGCCTATGATCCCTTGGGGTTTGGGAACCATGTCATTCTGAAACATGATCTGGGCTATGAGTCGATCTATGGTCACTTATCCAAAGCTGAGGTGACCGAAGGAGAACGGGTAGGTTTTACAACCGAGCTGGGGTTATCCGGTTCAACCGGCTTCTCCACCGGTCCCCATTTGCACATCGAGATTCACCTCAATGGTGTGCCCGTCAACCCAGCTGATATCGTGCCGGGGGTGAAATAGTTCTCGTCATTGCGAGCCCCACAGCCTAGGGCGAAGCAATCTCATATAAACCCAGCCAAATCTTCCATCTTTGGGTTAATGCTCCATATCAATCTTAACTTCTTAAGTCTAGAGCCAGCCTTAATTTGTTTTTCTCTGGCAATTGCCGTTCTCGGATCTGAATATTCCTCAAAATACACCAGTTTTCCAGCATTGTATCTTGCTGTAAATCCTTGACTAAGCTTGTATTTGTGTTCTGTGATGCGACGGGTAATATTCTTGGTCACTCCGGTGTATAAAACCCGGTTCCATTTGTTGGTGGTGATATAGACGAAGTACTTTTCTTGCATCACAACCTTAATTATATGAGATTGCCGCGGTCGTTACTCTCCCTCGCAATGACACGGTTATGTTATCCTAATTGCATGAACGCGGTTATGACACCCGGGCCTGTTGAAGAAGTACGATATTTTGGCTATGGCGCCAACCGCGACCCAGAGATGATGGAGGCAATTCTTGGTCGGGTTCCGGAAGGTTTCCCTGGTGAGATCTCCGGCTTCCAGCTATGTATTCAGACCTGGAAAGAAATCCCCGACCGGGTCAAGAAAGTTTTAGCGCCAGCTTGGGGGGAAGATTTCCAGACCTATTGTGTCCGACCCACAGCAGGAACATCAAGAGTCCACGGGGTCGTTTGGCGGTTGTCCAGAGCCGAGAGAAAATTTCTTGATGCCTGGGAATTAACCTATCTTAATTGGTATAAGGTCTTTTTACTGCAATACCAGATCTCAAACAATTTCCATATTCAAACAGAGATTCCTTTCATGGCCGACTCGTTTGTCAACCGGTGCATCAAGGGAGAAAGATATAAGACTTTTTTGATGGGCAAGAAAAAGATACTAGAAGTAGCCAATAATGTCAGAGAGCACCTGTCCCAGAAGCCCAGCTAGATCGATTATTTTTCCACCCAGGGTGCCGAAGAATTGCTAGGGGTTTTGCCACGGAGCTCCGATCCATTCTCCATGATCTTGACCTCTTTGCCAGAAATATCAGGGTACGGTTTGTGCCAAATACCAATACGCACTTTTTGGTTGACTGGCAGGTCTTCAAGGGCTACACTTCCTCTTAATAGCGGCGTGTCCGGAAAGTATGGCAACAGGCCAAGCTTAATAAAAGTATTAGAGAGAGATTTCCAGATGAGATGGCCTTCATTCCAATTAAGACTGTCAATATCCTGCAAGACAAAGATAAGCAATAGGGCTACAGTTGTTAGAAGTGCCGAGGTAACTATCGAAAGCACTGTTCCGGTGTTGATGTAATAAATTGACCCGATAATTACAGGTAATAAAGTTAATATGGTTCCCCATTCTAGCTTCGATAGCGGTTGGCTGATAGCTACCTCAGTTTGTTTGCGATTAATGATCATTTCCTTTAATGTGTCGGTCATCTTACTGAGTGCTTCCTCCTGGCCCTTGCCTTCTGTTTTGAGTGAGAAGACATATTCAGTAAGTTCCTCGAGCTGAGATGATGATTTGTCGTAATCAATTAATCTGTAGTCAATCTGGGCTATTAAATAGCTATCGATTAACATTCTTATTTTGTTTTGCACTTCTGAACCGAATGAGCGAGAGGCATAACTGATAAACAACAGTGCCCCTTCGTCATCTTTAAGGTTGTCGATTATCTTTGTAAAGCGCGAGTGGCTATTAGCCGTGGAAAAGGCGACAAAAATTCCAAAGAAGAACGAGGCGACAGATAGTAGTGCGTTTATCTGATTGTTAGGCCCGGGACCTTTAATGACCAGAGCAATTACGACTGCAAATAATATTAATATGCAACGGATGATGTTCTTTTTCATTTGGCAGTTTACATTTCTAGTGTATGAAGGAAAACAGGAGTTTTACAAGTGGCAATAGAAGGACCAGTTTAATAATTTATTCTCACACGTCGCTGGACAGCAGTTTAGGAGCGAAATGTTTTCCACACTTCCGGTGGTATCGAATCGACTGCTTTTCTCGTAGCTCTGCGTCGTAGGTAATTTTCAATCCGTTTTGGTACGAACCCGACTAGCGAACGGAGGATCTGCCTCTTCTTCTTGGGAGCGGTTCCTTCGATATCGCTAGGAAATTCAGAAGAACTTCTCATCTTACTATCAATTTAGCCAACTTTAATAGTCCATACCTCCGCCCATGCCACCCATTCCGCCACCAGGCATGGCGGGTATATCGGATTTCTTTTCGGGGATGTCAGTGACCAAAGCTTCGGTGGTCAAAATCATGACCGCAACGCTGGCACCATTTTGCAAGGCAGACCGAGTAACTTTGGCGGGATCAACAATACCGGCAGCCAGCATGGGTTCGAAAGTGTTGGTCAGAGCATTAAAGCCGAAGTCAGTTACCTTGCTTTTCTCAACCTCGCGTACAACCCAACCGGCTTCTTCGCCGGCATTTTGAGCAATCATCCGCAACGGCATGGCCAGGGCATCATAGAGAATAACGATACCGGCTTTTTCATCATCCAAAGTCAGTTGGTCTTTCAGCGTCAAAAGGACACTGCGAGCTCGCAGTTGGGTGACACCACCGCCGGGAACAATACCCTCTTCGACAGCGGCTTTGGTGGCAGCCACAGCATCCAAAACCCGTTCCTTTTTCTCTTTGAGCTCAACTTCGGTCGCGGCACCAACATTGATGACGGCTACCCCACCGGACAGCTTGGCCAGTCTTTCTTGGAGCTTTTCTTTGTCATAGTCAGAAGTCGTAGAATCGAGTTCGGTCTTGAGCTGCTTGACCCGAGCATCCATGGCGGCTTTATTACCCTTGCCACCAATGATCCGGCAATTGTCCTTGTCCGCCCACACTTTGTCGGCCCGACCACAATCGTCCAAAGTAACACTGTCAAGTTTGCGACCGGTGTCCTCAGAGATGACCGTGCCACCGGTCAAAACCGCAATGTCCTCGAGCATGGCCTTGCGCCGATCGCCAAAACCTGGAGCTTTGACGGCCAAAGCATTAAAGGTACCTTTTAATCTGTTGACGACCAAGGTAGCCAGAGCTTCGCCGTCGATTTCGTCGGCAATAATGACTAGGTTTTTGGTGACTTTAATCAGGCTTTCAAGGAAAGGTAACAATTCTTGCAGTGAGGAGATTTTTTTATCAGTGATTAAGATATAGGGGTTCTCGACTTCGGCTTCCATCTTCTCGGGAATGGTGACAAAATAGGCGGAAGCATAACCCTTGTCAAACTCCATGCCTTCTTTATATTCGATTTCCAAAGCCAGGCCTTTGCCTTCTTCGACGGTAACGACGCCATCTTTACCCACTTTATTCAGGGCTTCAGCAATTAATTTGCCAATTTGGGGATCGGCAGCTGAGATAGTGGCCACCTGCTCAATTTCGGCTTGACCCTTAATCGGCTTACTCATCTTTTTCACTTCGGCAACCACAGCATCGACACCCTTGGCCAAACCGGTCTTAAGAATCATCGGGTTGGCTCCGGCGGTAATCGCTTTCATCCCCGCATTAACAATTGATTGGGCAAGAAGGGTAGCGGTGGTGGTTCCGTCCCCGGCGACATCCCCGGTTTTGGAAGCGGCCTCTTTGACCAACTGAGCACCCATGTTTT
>CAZQWX010000097.1:0-1921 GCA_964597255.1 uncultured Gammaproteobacteria bacterium
AGTAAACAATGGTTTTCTTGGAGCGATCCAAGTGCTCAGGGTTGCCGGAGCTGGTGATATATCCGATACCTCCAACTACAAAAAAACCGGCTGCAATGAGGCCGGCGAGGGTGACGAGGACTTCGATGACGTTCTGGGCAAAGTTTTGAACTCTGGTGACGTCAGCGGAGGCTGCTAGGGTTGGAGACGCCCAAAGCAACGCTAAAATGAGGGAACACAAGACAAAACGAAGTTTTGGCATACGATTACTTTCTCCCCTCCCTACGAGTAGAAAATACCCTTTGGTTAAGTTGATAGATGTCAGGTCTAACCTGATATTCCTGATTGGCTCAGGTTTACCATATTGGTTCAGGTTATGTCAAGGGTTTGTTGGCTTTGGGAGCGGATATATTTGTTATCAAATCGAGAAGATCTAACTTTTTCAAAAAGAAAAGCGCCATGTTATATACAAATAACATGGCGCAAAATATTATACCATACCAAGAAGGTTTATAACCCCCTCCACATGTATGTTGGTAGCCGGTTAATAGGAGAGGCCCAAATACCTTTTTCTCACCACCGGCAGAATATACAGAAATAATATGTCAGACAGTGCCAAGACTGATCCAGAAACAATTATTATAATTGCACAGACTTTCTCAAGTCTAGCCTGATACGCTTTCTGGCTGAGGATAGACTCCTCTTCAACCTTAGTGAGTTCGCCTAACATCTGAGACAATCCTGCCTCATACGACTTGTAAACAGGTACATCTTTGATTGCCGGCCACTTTGACTTGGAAAGCCTCATGCTGACATCCATATTTATCTGCCGGATGGACTCGGCATCCAATTTAGGTGTCCTATTCGTATCCACGAAGATGCCGATGCCGAATATGACCAACAAAAACCCAAAGACGATCCCAAAATAGGTTTTCAATTTTCTCTCCCTTGGCCCTAACGGCCGAATTGTATCTACCGAAAGTTCGGAAGACCAGTCTACCTCCTGCAAAGCAGGCTGCTCTCTCGAAACAAAATAGAGAATAATTGAGAACGATAATGAAGTAATATAGCATAAAATATGCTGTCTGTCAATCCACTAAGGGCATCTAATTAGGCTCTAGTAGCCAACATCCCTATTTACATCTGATCCATATTTGTGTTAAACATAGCCTAACTAGGTTATGTCCTGCCCACAAATGTAGATACATGCTCCTCACAGAAAATGGTTTAGCGACAAATCAAAATCATAGCCACTGGTACCGGTTGATTGTGCAAGCAGTTAATTCGGTAACCAAGGCTGAGGCGATCTATTTCATCGCTATCCTCTTTTTCTCGGCTCTTGTTCTCTGGCTCATCATTCATCTTCTCTTTAACGTCCTTCGGCTCCTTCATCAGCTCAAGGGCGATTTTGTTTGTTTGGAGGTTACCCCTCCCCAAGATACTTTGGAATCTTCCAGCTCGATTACTGGGCTGTTTACCCAAATTGCCGGACTGCTTCAGGGGCGTTCTTTCTCTGATCGAGTAAGACTGCGCCAGCTTTCTTGTTCTTTTGAGATTGTTTCGCGTAAGGAAAATGGCATTGTTTTTCTGGTTCGGGTACCGAAGGATTTTGTTTCGGCTTTTGAGAAAAGCTTGCGGGCCTTTCTGCCTGGACTAAAAGTTAAGCAAGTTGAGGACTATCTTCCCTTGAGTCTTGGTAATCACACGGCTAAGCTATTTGATTTTCACTTCAGTAAACACTTTGCCCTACCTTTGCTGGAGCCTGAGATTGAAGCTCACGATCCGCTCTCGTATTTAACCGGCAATATGACCCAACTCAAAGAAGGTGAGCTCATGTCTTTGCAAGTTGTTCTTCGGCCGATTAATGGGGTGTATCAGCTGCGCTTAAGGCGAGAGATTAATTCTTTGCGTCAGCTGGCGGAGCATCAACGTTTAACTGATC
>CAZQWX010000098.1:0-6804 GCA_964597255.1 uncultured Gammaproteobacteria bacterium
GAGTTAGTGAGAAACTAACAGAAGAAATTAAACAAACTATCCAGACAGAAAAATATTCTGGCTACTATTTTCATCGCCAAGACATCTTCTTAGGAAAAACATTGCGTTTCGGAGAAACAGCTACTGTTAAATTATTACGGCTAGCAAAAAAGTCAGCCGGCCGCTGGCAGGGACGGGTTCATGAGGTTTGGGCTATAACTGGAGCTACGGCCATTTTGACTAATCCCTTAAACCATTTTCCCCATTCGACTGTCAGGCAGTTTATCAGTGAGATTAATCACTATACTGATATTGCCGCTCGGGAATTCTTTAATCGGGGAATGCGATTTAACCTTTTTCAGGCTATTGCCAATCCGCTTGGTA
This sequence comes from uncultured Gammaproteobacteria bacterium, assembly GCA_964597255.1. Lineage (GTDB taxonomy): Bacteria > Patescibacteriota > Microgenomatia > JAMCZE01 > JAMCZE01 > CAZQWX01. The sequence goes on from CAZQWX010000098.1 coordinate 364, forward strand.
AGTTTTTCCAAAATTATGTCCTCCGGAAGGGCTGTCTCGATGGTCTTCCGGGATTAGTTATGGCGTATTTAATGTCACTACATTCTGCCACTGTCCGGATTAAACTCTATGAACTTAGTACACATCCTAGCTAGTCCCGGTCAAGACTTCTCCCAACTGGTTGAAGCGGCAACACTGGTTATCATGGGTCTTGTCAATCCTTATGTGCGGCTGATTACTAGTTCTGGCCCGTTTAATTATCCCCCAACTTCCTTTCTTATTCTGCTACCATTCGGATGGATACAATTATTGTTCAGTCAATTGGTCGCTTGGTATGTTTGGGTAATATTTTCACTCGTTACACTATTGTTGGGCCTATGGATTTGTCTGAAGCACGTTAAGTTGGCTACTGGTTGGTTGTTTGTTGGTGCATTAATCCTTTTCTGGTTCCTCTTTTTCCCTACTAAATATAACTTTGGCATGGGTCAAATTAATACACTGACTCTTTTTCTGCTGGCTGCCGGTATCTATCTGACTAATTATAAGAAAATTCCATTAGCCACGTTTTGTCTGGCTTTGGCCGGGGCAATTAAACTGGCGCCGCTGATCACCATTGCCTATTTTGTCTTGCGCCGTGACTGGCATGGTGTCGGGTGGTATATGTTTTGGTTAGTAGTCTTTTTTGCCTCAACATTCCTCTTTGTTCCCTGGGCCTGGCAACAGCACTATTACTTCCAGGTGTTTTTTAATGCCTTTCCGCTCTCAGGCAAGGACATTTATTACAACCAATCACTCTTGGCCTTTTTGGCCCGCAGTTTGCACCAGCCAACAGTCATAAAGTTGGCGCAATATTTACTTTCATGCCTTCTGGTATTGGTGACCGCCGTTCAATCCTTTAGAATATCGAATAATCGGTTGTGGGCAGCGCTGGTGGCCCTGATACTACTTCTGAATCCGTTGGCTTGGCAACACCATTTTGTTTTGGCGGCTATTCCTTTGATTTTCCTGGCCGCAGACCAAGGTATAACTTTTTGGTTAGTTGTCGCTTATCTACTTGCCGCTGCCAATTTCGCCCGTCCGGAGCTGATCCCCAGCGACTTTGGCTTTCTTCTGTCCCATCAATTCTTTGGCGCTCTAGTGCTCTGGCTTTTGGCGGTGTTTCCTAAACAGGAAGGCAAAGTTATTGCCTTGCTTTGGATAATATTACTGGTTGTTGCTTATATTCTCATGCTCTTATGCCGCGCAAAATTCTGCCTATAGTTAAAAAAGAAGACTTCTTTAAAAGAAGTCTTCTTCTAAAGGATCCTCCTTTGGGGGGCAATGTAGTTGTTATTCTACTGTTGATATTTGCGGGACTACTAAATTTTGTCGGTTCATTGGCACCCGAGCTGGGCTTCGATGCATTGTGGTATCACCTGACCATTCCAAAACTCTATCTTGCAGCCGGCGAAGTCTTCCACATTCCCGGTGGGCTACTCTACTATTCCGCCATGCCCAGGCTGCCAGAGATCCTCTACTTGGTGTCATTCAAGTTGTTTCCGGAGATTGCCGAAGCTGGTCCGCATTTACTGAACTGGGCTGCTGGCGTCTGGGTCGCTATTCTAATTTATAAACTCAGTCGAAAGGTCAATCTCTCTCCTTTCTACTCCCTTCTCGCTAGTCTGGTCTTTTACGCCACGCCCCTAGTTGGTTGGCTCTCTGGCAGCGCCTATATTGATTTAACTCGGACTTTCTTCGAGGTTCTGGCGCTGTATCTATTATTAGATAAACGGATTCTTCTGTCTGGTCTGGTCTTAGGTCTGGCTATCAGCACCAAAACCCTAGCCATCGGCAGTTTGCTGCCATTACTAGTCATTTGTTATTTAATCACTAAAAACCTCCGCTCTTGTATCGTGTATCTTGTATCTTGTATCTTGGTGGCCGCCCCCTGGTTTGTCTCCAGTTACCTCACCACCGGCTATCCGTTCTATCCCATTGGTTCCGGCGGTCTCGATCCATCCCACAATATTGTGGCCTTTCAGAGTTTGATCCACAGCTGGGGCTTGGCCCTGGTGGGGGACTATTGGAAAATCTTCATAACTCCCGATGATCCCATCTCACCAGTCTTTGTCATTATTATTCCCTTCCTACTCCTAAACATTCGCAAACTCCTCCGCCCGCCAACTGTCTATCTACTGGTCTACTCCCTACTTGCCTATCTTGTCTGGTGGGTGATTCCCCGAACCGGTGGCGGTCGGTTCATCCTACCCTATCTTCCTGTCATGGCCGTGGTAGTCGGCGTCACTGTCAGCCTACAAAAGGTTAAGTTGATCCGACAGCTCCTCATTGGCACTATTATCTTTATTTCGGTCGTTAATATAGCCTATCGTCTGGCCGCAAGCAGGCGTATGACGCCTTTTCTTTTGGGCCACGAAACCAAAACTGCTTATCTGTGTCATAATCTCGATTTCACAACCGAAGTCATGGTCGATTGTGATGGTTGGCTAGCACAGAATATCAAACCAATCGATCTGGTTTTTGTCTCCGGTGTTCACAACCTGTATTATCTCAACTTTCCCTTTGTCGATGAAACCTGGTATGCCGGTCAGAAAGTGAACTATCTTCTGATCCAGGGTCCGGAAGACGCCTATACCCAAAGCCTGTTTCCCAAAATTGACCGCGAGCCAATCTATACCAATGCACAAACTAATATAATAGTTTACAAACTACATGATTAAAAAGTTGTTACTTCTTTTAGTACTCGCTTTCCCGCTGGGGGAGTTGGCCCGGTGGTCGTTGGGCAGTTCGACCAACCTTCTGCTCAATGATGCCATGGTGGCCGTCGTTGTTGTTTATGGTCTCTACTTCTATCGTCAAAAGCTTCAGTTACTAACTCACGATCCGCTATTTCGGCCGATCATTGTAGTTTTCGGCACCATGGTACTTTCCTTGATAATAAATATTCCTCGGTTGACCAGCGGCCAACTTCTGATTTCTACTCTTTATCCCTTGCGCTGGGCAGTCTATGCCGGACTATATTTCTTTGGCATCAATCTTGTCGGCAAAGACAAAACCTGGCTGCGTCAGGGCCTAATACTTGCCGCCGTGGTAGTGGCCGTCGCCGGTATCCTCCAATATATTTTTATTCCTGATGTTTCCTGGCTGGCCCAGTTTGACTGGGATAGTCACTATTTCCGACTGATTTCCACCATGCTTGATCCCAACTTCACCGGCATAATTCTGGTGCTAGGGCTAGTGCTAACATATTTGTCATTGCGAGGAGTCCACCGTCAGGCGGACGACAAAGCAATCCCATACCATATGAGATTACCACGTCCCGCCGTGGCGGGACTCGCAATGACGGTGATCTATCTTGCTCTTGTTCTAACATACTCTCGCGCGTCCTATTTAGCCTATTTGGTTGCCTTTGGAGCAGTAGCCTTCTATAAACGTTCCGTAAAAATATTTCTCATCGCTGCTCTGGTCTTGGTAGTTACTATTCCATTATTACCTAAGTCCACCGGGATTGGCACCAACCTTTCCCGAGAGGACAGCATCACCGCCCGACTAAATAATTGGAGGCAATCAATAGAAATCTGGAATCGAGCCCCAATTTTTGGTGTTGGTTTTGATGCCTATCGCTATTCGCAAAATACCACCGAGCAAAGTCATTCCGGCGCCGGGGCTGATTCAACTCTGTTGTTAATCCTGGCTACCACCGGCGTGGTTGGCCTGCTGGCATACCTCTATCTGCTGACATCCATGTGGCGTGGCGGTCGGGGAGACATGTTAATCCTTGCCAGCCTAGCTGCCATTTTCATTCACAGTTGGTTTGACAACACCTTGCTTTTCCCCTTCGTCATGGAATGGCTCTGGCTGGTCCTGGCAACCAGACAAACAACCAGCTGATTTGTTATAGAGAAAGTGTGATGATAATATCCATCTAAGTATGGGGTTTAAATTGGAGCGAGGTGGAAGATCTTTTTATGTACACAGCACGGATGGTGATGTATCTATGGTGATGTATCTATTGTTCTTCCGGACAACCAATGGGCATTCCAATTGCACCCAATAAGCGATTTTGGAGGAATATTAGCAGTTGGTAGCTTAGGAACTATGACAATGGAGGACCCGGCATTTAAAGGCAAGGTAGTACATGATGGCCCGTTTGCAGTAGAAATTACTAAACAGGGAGATTATTTCGAAATGTTTGGGGTCGCAGTCGAGCCACTGCTAGATTCAAAAATCCCCGAGACAGCAAATGGAGGACTAAGGTTGGAAGGCCAGCGACTAAGGCTTTCGTCTTCTTGATTTAGGGATTATATTTGAGGGTCAATTCTCTCTTCGTCTGATTTCCTGCTTGATCACTAACAACCACGGTTACATGGTTATCGCCACTGGACAGCGGCAGGAGATAGGAAAACGTGCCGTCGGAAGAAACAATGGCCAGGTGCTCGTTAACCGCTACTGTGTCGCCTGAGTCGATTGTTCCTGTAATGGGGTAGGGGCTTTCTGTTGCCGTTTGGCCATCACTGATTGACAATGCCAACTGTGGTGGGGTATTGGCATAGGTGATGGTATAAACATCCGATTTGCCACTTTGCTTACCGGCGGTGGTGACCGCTACAGCGGTAAAATTATTAGCTCCAGAACTGAGGTTGACGGGCAAACTGAAACTGCCATCATTTCCGGCCAGAACTGTACCCACCAAGTTATCATTCTGATTAATTTGGACATTAACGCCGGCATCGGCCACTCCAGAGATAGTGATCTGAGCCGACTTGGTGGCCAAAAGATCTTCGGAAAACTGGGGTACTGTAGGAACAAAACTGGCGTCTTGACTAGTCACCGGTACAGTACTGCGATGTAAAGAACCAATTTTGCCGGCAATGCTAAAGATCAGCGGCAAGCCAAACATGGCTATTAAAACAAGCGCAACTAACGAACTAATTAAAAGCAGATAAGTCTGCCGCACTGACAGTCGTTCATACCGCCGTTGTAGCCGTGAAGAATAATATGCCATTGCCCTATTCTAGCAAATCCTGTCCAGTGTGCTAGACTGAAATATAGAAGGGCGGTGATTAATATGTATAAAAAGGCGATGAAATATATGTCTGCCCATCCGTATTACAACTCCACCATTCATGTCATAATCGGAGTTGGTCTGGGCATTTTGATTACCTATCCCCTGGTGGGTGAACACCCAATCCGGTGGGGTATTGCTTTGGTTACTCTTGGTGTATTGGGCCATCTTTACACCCTGATGGGCAAGAAATAAACAGGCAGCAGAAAATATCAGGAGATAATTTTCATAGTTTTGAGATGCTATAATCAGACTATGGCACTACAGAAGCCCTTTCGGTTATTTTGGCGAGAGAATTATTCTCAAAAACCACCCCAGGTAAAACTTGCGATTAAGAAGGCTCTCAAAGATAGTTCTGATAAGATTAATCTCTACCCCGGGAGTCTTTACGACGACGTTATCGAACTTATTGCTCGCACTCGACATGTCAGCAATGATCAAATCATTTTAGGGCATGGGATCGAAGGCTTAATTCATCTGACATCACAAACATTTCTTACTCCAGAAAGCACCGGCGGCATGTTTAGCCCATCATTTTTTGTCTTTGCCAACAATTTGAAACGTTACAGATCTGTCACATACCAAGTAGCACTCGACAAGAAAGTAGATGTCGATGATCTGTTACAAAAAATAAAAGATGTTGATGTCTTCTATCTTGCCAGTCCCAATACTGATACCGGAAGCTATCTACTTTCAAAAGAAGAAATAGAACACATACTGCAAACTTATAACGGTATTCTTGGTGTTGATGAGTGCTATTTTGGTATGGGTAGGCAAACAGTTATCGACTTGATAGATAGCTATAAGAATCTCATTGTGTATAACGGTGTTACCAAAGTTATGGGTATGGCCAGCATTCGACTTGGCTATGCGGTAGCAAATAAAGATATTATTAATAAGTTGAAATACAACCAAAATGACATTGAACTGGATCCGATTAATACCTTTTCATTAAACATATTTAAAGAAGTTTTTCCCCACTTTCAAGAGCTGGCAGATAACACCAACAAATTTGAGCAAGAGTTTATTGAATTTATGGGGTCTAAATTCCCAGAAACGACTTTCAGAAAAACTCTGGTAACATTTCACTTTATGGATCTAAAACCGTTCAATAAACAACCTTATGAGGTTATTAATACCATGACTGAGGCTGGATATGTCATGTCAGGAAAGCATCTCACTGATAACTCGACACTTAATTTTCCACAGTTTTTGGAAATTACACCGCCACCGAAAGAAATTTGGGAGTATTTTGCAAAAACACTAAGAAAGTGCCTCGTTAATTGAGTCTGGGATAATTTAAGAGAAAACTTTTGAGCCGGTGGACAGAATCGGACTGTCAACCTACGCTTTACGAAAGCGCCGCTCTACCATTGAGCCACACCGGCACTATTCTATTT
>CAZQWX010000099.1:0-6809 GCA_964597255.1 uncultured Gammaproteobacteria bacterium
TAGATCCTAAGGACTGCCAGAAAAGTGCTGGCAGTCCTTAGGATCTATTCTAGCAAATTTTGTTTTTTGTAGTGTAGCAACTAACACTTCCGGGGTTTGCTCTGGGAAAAACCAACCGGTTTTTCCTTCCAGTACGGTTTCTGTAACGCCACCGCGACCATAGGCAACCACCGGTTTGCCATAACTTTGGGCCTCTACGGAAACAATATTGAAATCCTCTTCGCCAGGAATGATTACTGCCTGACAATTAGCGTAGTAGTGAGAGAGTTGGTCATCAGTAATAAATCCCAGAAATTCAATGTTATTTTTGGCCAACGATTTAAGTTTAGTCTCTTCAATGCCAGAACCGATGACCTTTAGTGGCCAACCAAGTTTGTTGAATGCTTTAATGGCAACATCCAAACGTTTTTGCGGTGCTAAGCGAGAAACAATGAGAAAAAAATTGCCAGTGCTGGCTTTTTCAAATGGTCGTTCTTTAATATCTACTGGCGGATAAATTATATCGCTATCACGGCCATAGTATCTTTTTAGCCGGTCTTGAACAGTTTTTGTTATGGTAATATAGCGATCCGGTCGTTCGGCAATAATCTTGTCATACCAGCGCAGATAGTTAATCATTGGGGTGGTTATGGCTCTAAACCAACCTGGCTTTCCGGAATAATACTGGTCATAGCCCGACCAAAGGTAACTGGTTGGATTAAGACAATAACATACGTGCAGTGTTTGGGGCTTGGTAATGATTGCTTTGCAGAATTCAGCGGTGACAGAGATCACCACATCATATTCATCGAAATTAAACGACTCAAAGGCCAGACCCATTAGAAATGGGTAATATTCGTGTTTGTTTTTTGGTAATGGCAATTTTTGAAGAAAAGATGTCCTCACATCGAAGACATCAGCCCATGGGGTTAGCTTCTTGTCATAGACGGAGGTGTAAAGTGGGGCATCAGGCCATATGTGGTGAAGAGCCAGAAGAACTTTTTCTGCTCCACCAAGCTTATTGATGCGATCGTAAACCAAGGCAACTTTCATGATGCATCTAAAACCTTTTGATAGTTCTTTGCGGTTTCGGTGACCAATTTTTTCCAGCTGTATTTAGCCGCTTGCTTATAGCCCAGTGTAACCATTTCTTGTAATCTATCTTTATCGGCCAAGACGGCTTTGATCTTAGCAGCAATTTTTTCAGGGTCGCGAAAATCAAAAAATTCTGCAGCATTGCCATTGATTTCCCGGAACACGGGAATATCTGAAAGAATTACCGGTGTTCCCACACTCATAGCTTCCAGCGGGGGAATACCAAAGCCTTCCATTTTCGATGCAGTCACAAACGCCTGGGCAAAGTGGTACCAGGCCGCGATTTTGTCATTATTTACATAACCAATAATCTCCACTAGGTTTTCCGCCTTTTCCTGACTAATAAATTTTTCTAGACGAGAAAGAAAGAATGGGTCAGGACCTAATAAGATTAGCCTTAGTTTTTTGTCAGTTTGGTGAATAATTTTCATCGCCAAAATCAAGGACTCAACGTTTTTGTGGGGATGAACATTACCGACATAGAGAATATATGGTTGACGTTGTTTGATTTGGGCAAACTCCTTACCGGAGAAATTTTTACGGGTATCCTCCAGTGTTCCAGATTCATAGATGACCACCACCTTGTTTGGGTTGGCTCGATAGTGATCGATCAGTTCATTCTTGGCATCTAGGGATAGGGTGAAGATTTTTTCTGCACGGAAAACGGAGACCCAGTTAACCACATGGTATGCTATTTTTTTGATGGTATACAACCAACCAGGTAGTGACGACCACTTACCTGTTTTGTGGTGATCAAAGATTAGGTCATGAATTGTGATGACAAACTGACCGGGATAAAATATTGGAAAGGAAAAATACGGAAAGTGGAGAAGATCTAGATGTTCGCGCCAAAAAATCCAGGGGAGAACTATTTGCTCACGTAGAGTGTGCCAGTGGACGTCGGCCAAGACCTTGCGCCATTTTGGACTGGGCATGTCCAATGTTTCATATTCCTTCCTTGACAGGAACCAGACATATTCATTGGCCTTATCTAGCTCGGGTAAATACTTATAGATTGACCGGATATAGCGACCTACTCCGGTTGCTTCCCATAGTCGACCATCAATACCTATACGCATAGAATTAATCTTTGCCACGTCGTAAGTAATTGGAAAGATCGATGCCCCAAAAAACAAGACAGTTGAACCAACCAGGATATTTTTGGCGGTAATGTTTATCAAAAAAAATCTTCATGGCTTTGTATCTGGCCTTGTTCCAACGATTGGTATTGTCTGCTTCGGCGGTAGATACTTCCCTAGAAGTAGATTTCAGGCCACTGGAGGCACCCCAATAGTGCAGGATCTTGACCGTTGGATTAAACATCACTTTATAGCCTAACTCTTTGGCCCGATAACACATCTCGATATCTTCGCCATAGGAAAAATAGTCCTCATCGAACCAGCCAATTTCATCTAGTAATTCCTTACGAATTAGTAGAAAGGTTCCGGAGCAGGCATCGATTTCGTGGATGGAAGTGAGCGGTTGATAAGTTAAAGTGTAACCGGCAAATAATTTTGACTTAGGAAATAACTTTGCCAGACCAGAGAAATAGCATAGCGAGTTCCAGGGACTGGGAAAACCGCGGTGACAAGCATAATAAAGTCGGCCGTTGGGCAGAACTGTCAAACAGGTACTGATGCCAATCTTGGGGTTTGAGTTCATGAAAGCCACCATTGTCTCTAAAGTTCCCGGAAAGATCTTGGTATCAGAGTTGAGGAAGAGAACGTATTGACCTTTGGCCACTTTCCTAGCAAGATTGTTGCCTTTGGTATAGCCAGGGTTAGCGGCGCTGGCGATGAGTTTGACTTGGGGAAATTCTTTTTTGACCATGTCCAGGGAGCCGTCTTGACTTCCGGCATCAATAACAATCGTCTCAAAGTTAGAAATATGTGGTAGCGATTCCAGGCATTGATGCAACAAGTCCCGAGTATTGTGATTAAGGATGATAATGGAGAGCCTAACGGCTCTTGGCGGTTGCTTCATAAATGTTTTCTAATTTTTGAGAGATGCCGGTCCAGTCAAAATTTTCCCAGACGAATTTCTTGGCCTGAGCTGCAACACTGGCTGACAGTTTTGGATCTTTAATCAATCTGACCGCCTCGTTTGCCAGAGCGTCTTTGGTGTTGGCAATCAAGGCATGGACTTGGTTTTTGGCCCCCAAGCCCTCGATACCAATTTGAGTAGTAACTACTGGCAGGCCTGAAGCCATTGCTTCAAGGATTTTATACCGCGTTCCACCGCCACCAAAAATCGGGGCAATTAATAGATCGGAGCCTTGATAAGCCAATCTTATATCCTCGATATCTCCAGAAACGGTCACATCATCGGCGGCAAGAGCTTGAATATCTTTTGGCGGTTCACGACCAACGATCCAAAGTTTTGCTAAGGGTAGCCTTTTTTTAATTTGCGGCCAAATTTCTCGAACCAGAATGGTAGTTGCCTCGCGGTTCTGGAGCCAATTGAAGTTGCCAACAAAAAGTAATCGTTGGAAGTTGCGTTTAGGCAAGGCTAGTTTGTGAAAGAAAAAGTTGCTGTCAACACCATTGGGAACAACATCCACGTCTAGCTTTGGAACCAAGGCCAACATTTTTGCCTTATCGTCCTCCGACATGGCCACGATCTTCTGAGCTCTTCGCCAGAAATATTGTTCCCAATATTTATGTTTGGCAGAATCAATGTATAACAATGGTTTGGCTGACCATGGTGGCCAAATCCTCCACCATGGAGAGGTTTGGGCATAATGTTGGTAAACCAAATATTCAATGGTCTGCTCGGCCAGAAGAACCGGTACAGTGGTTTTTGGTAGGTTGGTCATAATGTAGTAGGTTTCGATGTGAATCAGATCATAGTTCCCACTTTCCAGCTCACGACGGATGGCGCTGTGGACCTTGGGGTCCCGGTACATGTTAACCAGGTATGGGTAGGGTGAGAAGCCGGTTTTGAGAATCTTACCCACGGAAGCGAAGGATTTCTTCCGGCGAAAAATCTCAATTTTGCGGCAATATTTGCCCAACTCCGTCAGATCCGGTTCTTTGTGATCAAAGCGCAAAAAAGAAAAAGAAGTGATTTCGTGTTTTTTGGAGAGATTTTTAATTAAGTTAAAGGTCCTGGTTTGGCCACCAGAATTTGGTGGGTACGGCACATATGGCGTAAGCATCAGGATCTTCATAGCTTAATTGCCTGGGAGGTCTTTGTTGGGGACCAACTGGATGATGGCATACTGATCGGTCTTAGCCAGAAGTAGATATGGTTTCCGTGGCAATAGAGGATGTTCAGTAATAAATTCCTTAGTTTCGGACTGGGCCAGCAGCTGGTTGGTCAGGTCATTAAACTTTACGCTAACGTAGTAATCAGCCCCCATGGTAATCATTTGCGGGATTGGCTTTTCGACAATTGGCCAACCCTTACGATTGAGTTGATAGAGAAAAGCAGTGTCACCGTCATAGGGAGCAATGGCCAAAGCCTTCTCGTGGCCCTGGGTCACATCCTGGAAGGCCACCCCGGCATCTACGATTTCGGGGTGATTAATATTGTAGTAATCACGAACAAAGTACCAACCAAAGCCGAGCATGAACAAGCTTGCTACGATCGCCACCAGCTTAGCGATGAGACTGCTGTTGAACAAAAGTGCATCCAAACCAATGCCAAGCATAATCGCCAGGGCTGGCAGGATAAGGATTTGGTAATAGTCATGTTGAACATTGCCGGTTGCGATGACAAAAAGATATAGGAGTGAACTCAGGAAAAATAACAACGGGAATAATTTATATTTTCCGTCAATTTTCTTGACCAGACCAAAACCTAACAACACTAGGCCCCAATAACCCAAGATCAAGCGACCAATCCGATCGGCAAACAACCAAAACCAAAAAGCACCTTTAAACCTGATGCCATTACCGTTGAATAGCCAATCAGAAGCCGGAATGCCAGCTGGGAAATGACTGATCCACCAGCGCCACAGAAGGAAAGGAATGATAGCCAGGGCCAGAGTGATAAATACCGGTATGAGTCTACGTAGGTTCGAGCTGTAGCGGACCAGCAACAGATAGCCAATTGGCAGGAGGAGAAAAATAGCAAAAGGCTTCATTAATAAGGCAGCGGCTGCCAAAACCACGGCTAATACCAAATGGCGCTTCCGCCCGGTAGCCAGATAGTTAATGGCAAACCAAATTGAACCTAAAGAGGCGGCCACCATTGATGGGTCAGGTAAAATTGTTCGTCCATAGTAAATGCTATATGGAAGAGTAGCGAAGGCGAGAGCAGACAAATAGCCAATGCGCCGTGAGAGCAAGCGTCGACAGATCAAAAAGATAAAGGCCATAGCCGCCACTTCGGAAAGAATGGTAGTCACTCTCCCCGCCTCTTCCACGGTAAACTCTGGGGTTATGGAGTGAAGATAGAACGCGGCAGCATTATAGATTGGCGCTTCAACATAGCGTAAGCCCTGAGGATTATCGAGACCTGATGGAATTGACGACAGATCTTCAAATGTGGGGTAGAAAAAATTGACCCGGCTATTTTTAATAAAATCACGGGTCACGGCAGAAGTATCTGCCTGACGCCACGAGTGCCAATCTGCAACCGGGCCGTCAAGCTTATACCACCGCAAAACGATCACCAGAACGGCCACTAAGCTTACCCAAAAAAGGTCAGAGGCCAGAAACTGGCGAAACTTAGTAAGCCATGTTCGCCAAGGAATTTCCAACTTGAGCGGCTGATAGTCGGCGGCAATTTTCTGGCGCTCAAGATACAGGCTGCCCATCGTCAAGCCGGACAAGCCCCAAAAGACATAAGCTACCTTGCTGGATTCAAACAAATCGACCAGGATAGCGTTGGCCAAGAGGCCAACAATTAAGCCCAGAAAACCAGCGCACAGGGCATAAAATGACGGATTTCTAACCCCGCCAAGAGCACGAAAAGTCAAAAAGCCCATCAGTAGGATCGTCCCAAAGAAGGTCACAAACCCCAAGATCCCGGTTTCTCCCAAGGAACGCAGGTAGTCATTGTCCGTGGATTCGGCATCAGTGAAGTCATACTTACTGGTTTTATTCAGGGTTGCATAACCACTGCCCAGAATCGGGTCGGCCAAAAAGCCCTTAATGGCACTGGGCCAGGTCGCATCGAGTCTGATGCCAGTTGACAGATCAAACATGAGGGCGTTCTGGGAATAAGTCCGTTGTTTCTGGATGAGCACGGTGGCACCAGAAGCAGTTTGGGTCTCGACCATCAAGGGTGGATTATTAGTGACATCCGAGGGTTTAACCGGAGTCGGCGGCATATCAGACGGCGAGGTTACAGCTGCCAAATCGTTTTCCAAATAGACAGCGTTGCTTGTCGGCGGCGTACCGGTGGGCAGAGTGAAGATATTACTTAGACCACTGAGTCTCTCTGGCACGCGCAGAACTTGGGTAAAACGACTGGAAAGATCACCAAAGGACAACATTAGTAGAACACTTAGTGTCACGGTAACCAGCCAACGACTGATCCCCCAGCCCACACCCTTGCGAAAAACCCAAATGGTGATGACCACAGAAAGACCAATCAGATAACCGACAAATGAGGACCGGGAGGCGGTCAAAATCAGCATCCAGAAGCCACCGCCAATAAGGAGAAGAAAGACCAACTTCAAAAGTTTTTTTGAGGTAGAGAAAAAGAAACTCCATGACAGGGAAAGAGCCATTACTAAATAAGCCGCAAAATCATAATGGCCGCCAAAGGTTGACAGGACCCGAGCA
>CAZQWX010000100.1:0-2931 GCA_964597255.1 uncultured Gammaproteobacteria bacterium
TCATCGTCGTCGTCACCGCCGAATTCACCACCATCATTTTTGCCGGGTCGAACTTAATAATCACATCTACCCCATCCACACTCTTGCCCCCCGAATCAAGAATAATACCAACCGGATATGTGGCACTGCCGGAGAAAGTAAAACTCCCGCTCGCCGGAGTTAAAGCCAAACTCGCTGGCTGGGCCGTCTCAGCACTCACATTAACACTTTGTGAATTACTGCTGGCCAACTGCGAATTCCGATTGTTCACTGTCAATACCACCACCGCCAACGACAAAACCAACACTAAAAAACCCGAGGCCAACGGTAACCACTTAATAAAACTATTCATGTCTGCTTGCTTTTAATCAGCTCGCAGAAAACCTGGCGCAGCCAGTTTTCTGACGAACAGATTATGACCCTCACCACTACCCAGTATCATAGCAGATACCCCAGGGGTTTTTGCAACCCACATATTATATCTGACTACTTTGACCATCTAATCCAGAGTGGTCTTTTTCCCAGAAGCTCTTTTTGTCAACGACCAACCGGCTCGCGCCATCAATCCGCTTCTCCAAAACTCTCACTCCTTCGGCCTGTAATCTCATTTTCTGTTCGTGCGCCCCGCCAAAGGCAAAACTTTCCGCCAGCATCCCTTCCTTAGTCACTACCCGATGGCACGGAACCGCTTTTGCCCCTCCGGCAGTAAATTCGTATGGACTTACATGTAAGGCAAACCCCACCACCCGCGGCATTGTCCCTACAACCTTTGCTACTCGACCGTATGTTGTTACCTTCCCAACAGGAATTTTCCTAACCACTTGATAAACTTTTTCAAAAACGGTCATGGTAGAAATAATCAAGAAACAAACACCTCAAGAATCGAAAGTAAATTAAAGGGTTCAAACTAAAAATTTAGTTATTGGATTTTACTTTGTATCTTAGAATTTGTATCTTGTATCTTACCAGCCTTCAGCTGGGCTACTTTCCACATAAATAATCTTGCCTTACTCCGGGCATTGGCATCTAAAACAAATGACAGTGCTGCGGCCAGAACTTCTCTGTTTTCCTCCCGCGCCATCTTAATATATAACGCCTTGTGCTTCATGTCCCCCAATCTCTCCGCCAAATAGATCCCGTACTTTTGAAACTCCCTGGAGAGATACTTATCTTCGTTGTTCTTAAAATCTATCTTGGCAATAACCGATCCCAGACTTTTCATATCATCTTAATTTTTACTTCGTCCCAAATTCGCGAAAACAAACTTTCCACCGTTTTCATCTCCTCTAGGGTAAAATCTTCCAACACGTAATCTTCCCCTGGTGCCCGGTTGGTTTGGCTCCGCCCGTCAACGCCAACTCGCACCCGCCAGAAATCTTTTGTCTTCAGCATTCTCTCCACTGACAGGAGACCATAGTGCACCTTTGGTCCAACCCCCATCTGGATTTTGTACTCCCCAACCCGAATGTCCAAATCATCATGCACCACAAAAATATCCCTTGGCGACACTTTATAAAAATCACGTAGCTTGGCTACTGTCTCTCCTGAGTCATTCATGAACTCTTCACTTTTACGAAACACCACACTTTCCGGCCAACCAGCGTTAGCCGTCAGCCAATCAATAAATAAATATCCAATGTTGTGCCGGTTATTCTTGTACTTCTCACCCGGATTGCCCAAACCAACAATCAGCTTCATCACTTCATTCTACCACCAAAAAACTCCCTCTTACGAGAGAGTTTAGCCCGGAGCACAGTCCGCCGACTGGCGGACGAGCACCGCGCACAAGGTTCTGAAGCCGAAGGCCCCAGGTTCTTATTTATAGTAGCTCTTGATCTGGAACAAAAAGTACAAACCAATCGCTGCTTCAATCACTGCCCCTAAGACACTACTTACCCCACCAGCCAAAACGGAAATTACCACACTGGCCACTAAGGCATATAGCAAATAATTCCAACCGACCATTTTCCCGGCTTTCAGCCCAGAAAAGGCCATCAGGTTTAACACAGTTGGAACCAAGTCTAAGAGCAAGATAACAATACCAAAGGCTGATGCTCCAGCGACCGCCACGCCTCCATAAGGCATCATGCTAGCGCCAAAAAGACCCAGACCCAAGAATGCCACTACCCCGGAAAGTATCCCCAAGACTCCCAGGACACCAAAGATCAAAGCGAGCCAAGGAGCGACTTTTGCCAGGACATCTTGAACATTCTTTGGAAGTGAAGGTAATTTTGCATACCATCCTTCCATTGTTGCCACCAGTTGATCAGCGTTCATCTGTTTACTTGCTGCCATAAGTTTTCACCTCCTTCGTTTCTTTTCTCTTCCAGTCTTCCACCTTTTCACATATCTGTCAACTCCATTTTCACACACATTTCAGCTTGAATTATATGCTATATTGCCTTAGACAGAACCAACAACAAAAGGCCAAATTCCTAATTAACTATATTGCTTAGTTTTGGGTGACGGCGAGATGGATCCCTTATGTTTGGCTCTCAGCGAGTACTTGATTTAAAGCACGAGCGCTGAGACGAACAATAAGGATAATCGAGCTGGCAGGACCCGAAAATCCATGCGCACCGGCGTCGCTTCTTTCACTCTTGATTACGACCATTGTCCACCTTGGCTCTTTGCCCGGATGGTCCGCCTCGGTCGGGTCATCGCAACCGCCATCATCTCCGAATATGGCAGCGCTGAATTCATCCGCCGCCTCTCCGATCCCGTCTGGTTTCAATCCCTGGGCACTCTCATGGCCTTTGACTGGAATGCCTCCGGTCTGACCATTGTCACCATGGCCGCTCTCAAAGAAGCCCTCCGCGGCGCAGAAATTGATGCTGATGTCTACATCGCCGGCGGCAAAGGCAAAACCAGCCGTAAGACCCCGGATCAAATTAAAGATTTTTCTAATCTTATCTTATCGGCTTCGACCAACTCACCGCCGATAAACTTGTC
>CAZQWX010000101.1:0-2858 GCA_964597255.1 uncultured Gammaproteobacteria bacterium
AGCTGCCGGCACCTGGGTACCGGCTAAAGCGGCGGACGCGAAAAAATATCGCGAACCAGCGCAGACAAACATCTAACTAGTCCTCTTGCTTTTTCTCTTCTTTCTTCTCTTCCTTAGCTTTCTTTCCCAACCCCTCAATCCAGGCATCCACCAGAAAATCTATAATTATTTTAATACTTCCCACGGCATCATCATTAGCCGGAATTTGATAGGTCACCGGTGTTGGGTCAACATTTGTGTCCACAATGCCGCAAATTGTTACTCCGGACCGCACCGCTTCCCGCACTGCACCATCCTCCCGTTTAATATCAACAAAGAATACCGCGTCCGGCAATTTGGTCAACCCCACCAGCCCACCAAAAATCCGATCATATTTGTCCAATTTTCGCTGTGCCAGCAGTTTTTCTTTTTTGGTAACAAAGTTTAGGCCCGCAGGCGAAGCCGAGGACTGCAAGCTCTGCTTATTCGCATTCAAAGCATCGCGCAATGTCAGAATCGAATCCAAATTGTTTTTCTTAATGACATCAAAGTTAGTCAAAAGTCCGCCCGGCCAGCGTTCCAACAGATAATAAAAATTGTTTCCGGAGGCCACTTCCGAAACTTTCTTGACTGCCTCTTCGACAATCGGTTTTGCTTGGCGTTTTGTCCCCACAAACAACACCGACCCACCGTTGGCTGCCAAACCACTCAGATATTCCGCCGCCTTCAAAAGTCCCTCGCGGGTCTGCACCAAATCCACAATATGCACGCCTTCCCGGGCACCATAAATATAGCCGGCCGCCTTGGGATTCCACCGGTTAGTCTGATGCCCAAAATGGCACCCCGCTTCTAATAGCTCTTTAAGAGAAATATCTTTCATGCTGTAATCCCTTCTACTTCTGACTAGTGTGGAAATCAGGGATCTAACCGCTAGTCATGTTTAATAAGTAAATTATACAATATCCAATAGGCAATGTGCAATAAATGATCTAATATTAAAATTGAGACAATGAATACCAAATACTCCAACACTGACAAAGACATTCACAAGAGAATCTTTAACTATATTGTTACTGGACTGAGAGTTATCAAGGAAATCCCAAAAACTACTGAGAACCTGCCTATCATCAATCAGGTTAGCCGATCACTAACTTCAATCGGCGCCAACGACCAAGAAGCCGATGCCACAATAACCCGGAAGGACTTCATCTCTAAATATTCAATTGTTATCAAAGAAACGAAGGAAACTGTTTACTGGTGGGAAATTCTTAAGGCCTCTGACTTCAAACACGAACACCTTGAATGGTTAATTGGTGAGGGCAAAGAGATTTTTAAAATTGTCTCCGCAATTATCAAAAACACCAGAGCGCATAATTAGTTTTATTCCCCATTGCACATTTATTGTGTATTGCTCATTGTCCATTGCTCATTCTCGTCGCAGCTTCGACGGTATTTTCAAGTAGCGATACCACTGTCATTGGTCCAACGCCACCCGGCACAGGAGTAATCGCCCCCGCGACATCCTTAACTTTCTCAAAATCCACCTCCGCCTTTGGGGACCCGCAATCAATCACTATCGCTCCTGGTTTGACCATATCCGCACTAACTATCCCTTCGGTGCCAGTAGCGCTAACCAAGATATCCGCCTCTCGGCTTTCCTGCTTCAACTCTGCTTCACTTGTCTGTCGGTCACAGCGCCATACTTTCGCTCCATTCCTTTCCAGATAATCTGCCAGTGGTTTACCTATCAGCTTACCCTGCCCAATGACAGTTACCTTTTTATTTTTTAGCCACTCTTCCAGTTCCTGCCCTGTAGCTTTTGTTTCATCAAGTAATGTAACAATGCCCTTCACCGTCGCCGGCAAAAAACTGGCTCTTCCCGTCAGGCCATCAACATCCTTTCCTGGATCAACTACAGTCAAGATCTTCCCCTCACCCAATCCGGCCGGCAATGGCAGTTGGACTAAAATTCCACTGACAGCTGTGTCATTGTTTAACTCCTGAATCCGTGTAATCATGTCATCAACCGCCACATCCTGAGCAAATTTAATTACTTCTACATCAATCCCTACTTCCTCACCCCGCTTTTTCTTGAGGTTGGTATAGGTAACCGAGGACGGATCTTCCCCCACCAATATAATTGCCAAATACGGCTTCACCTTAAGATCCCTAATTTTCAGCCTTAGCTCTTCAAGTTTTCTAACAGCAATTATTTTCCCGTCAATAATCATTCTTTCTGTGCCTTAATTTCATCTAATTTTATCAGTATTTCCAGTAAGCTGATTGACCCTTTTCCATCCGGCTGAACAGCATTTCCATTTTTGTCAAACTTCGATCCTGGAAGAAGTACGCCAACAGCTACATCCCTCTCAACGACACTAGTGTGATATTCTTCAATGGTTCTACGAACACCGGCCCATCTATCAACGGTTCCCATGTTACCGCGGATATTGCGAGCAGCCGCTTCAATGTTTCCTCCTGGCATCTGAATGGGCACTCTTGAGAATCCACCTTCAACACCTTTACCTCTGAATATTGACATACGCCAATATTATAAGCCAACTGAGCTGTCCAGACAAGAAAAAGCGAGCTAAACCGGAAAATTCTTACAAAGCCCTTTTACCTCAGAAGAAATTCTTCTAATCGTAGTATTATCTTTGATTCGTCGATACTGTTCTTGACTATATTTTATCCGCTTCTCCTTATCTTGCATCACTGCCAGACCTTCATATGGTTCCACTTGATCGATAACCTGAACTATCCACTTCCCAATTAACTTCATCTCCGCCACTCCCATACCTCGCGTGGTCAGCGCTGGCGTTCCCAAACGAATTCCTGAAGAATAAAAGGGCGGCAGCGGGTCACCGGGAACAGCATTC
>CAZQWX010000102.1:0-1734 GCA_964597255.1 uncultured Gammaproteobacteria bacterium
GTAATTTGAGCGTTACCATGACGGTCGATGAGTCTGTCGATCTTTGGAACTGCGGACAGTTTATCATCGTTGATGGCTGTGAACACGAAAGACCACCCGGCTATGAGTTGGCTATTGGGAAAGAACGTGTCGGCTACAAAATGTACGACGATGTATACAGGCTGATGCGCGACTAGGACGTGGGATCATTAAGCTATCTCTTTTACTGGAGAGCGAGAAAGCCAGGTGTGCCCTTTGGACACGTGGTGGACTTGCGACGACCCCGGCGAAGAGACCATCTGGCAACTCATATACCATTATTTATAAAGAGGGATAATCATGGAACTGATCGTTGCCGCAACTTTAGAAGTCCGCAAAGGCGGAATCAAAAACATCACGTTCGAGCATCTCCAGTCCAAAGGTCAAGTGCGCATCACCATCCGCAAGAGCTCAGGACAGGAAGTCCTGCCACTCATCCAGCCAGACTGGATGGCAGTCCGTGACGCGATCGATCTGACCGACCACTTTTTCGGAGACGCTCTGGGTGAATCCATTACCATGGTGGCCATAGCCGCTAAGACGCTTTTGGCTGCCAAGGCTACGGTGGGCACCCCAGAGGCGCTTCTGATCGGTATTAACCATGACCCAAACTGGCTAATGGACCAATGGTGCTTTTTGGGGGCAAGCCCTCAGCTGACAAACATTTTCGTCAATTGGGGCGAGACGCCTGCCAGTTGGGCCGAGCTCGAAGAGAGTGAGATTCGCCTCGGGGCATTAAAGGACAAAGGAGTCCTACTGACAGAGGCGGTCGTGCTTCGCAATCGGCTTCAGGGCTAGATATCGGTTGGATGAGGTGAACGACGAAAGCGCCATATGGGCGTACAGAGAGCTTTCACGGCATAGCTGTGGAAGAGTGCAAGTGAAAAGATGCACAAGGAGGTTTTTATGCCTCAAAAATATGTCACTGGAGCAATCCAATGACAATTTCCGCAAAGAGAATAGCGCAAGAAGAAGCCACCGAAAGGTGACGAACCCGGATGGGTGTGACTGCAGTAGCAGTACGCGCGACAATTGGTCGCACCCTCTCGACGTTCGTCGATATACCCCAGGTGGCTTTTTCAGTTTATGGAGCTTAATCAATTATGCTTAAAATGTAGAACTATGTATGTTTTCTCGCTCGGAACGAAATTTTTTCTTGGACTCACCCCACTTCGTTCTGAAATGCAGAACAACGCGGGGTAAACAATTCGTCCTGCTTGCCCTTTCGAAGCTTTAGCGAAGAAGGGCGAAAAAATTTATTCCTCGCTTACTTATATCTTGGAAACTCCTGAGTGGTTACAAAAATTTTCTAATAATTGGTATAATTAATATATGTCATTAACACCATCAACACCATCAACACCATCAACAATGTTACCTCTTACCGGAAAAGATTTAAGAGAAGCAATAGGCGCAGCACTGAAAGAAAAACCAGTTAATCAAATTCAAAAACCAAGTATTGGTTGTAATATTAAATGGAAACCTGGTAATGAGCCCACTTATTTTAAATAGTATGAATTTTTTAGCTGCTTTATTATTCTCAATTATCTCCGTTATTGGCTACAGTTTAATTTCAATTTATATTGGCAAAGTTAGCCAGAAATACGGTGGGTTTTGGACAGGATTTTGGATTCAGATATTAGGTCTTCCTCTTACTTTTCTTTTTCTACCTTTCTTTGGTTTTAAACTTTCATTCAATATTTACTTGCTGCCTAT
>CAZQWX010000103.1:0-2795 GCA_964597255.1 uncultured Gammaproteobacteria bacterium
AGTTATCTGGATGAAAAATCACAATTTAAACAAGGCAGAAGAAGTATTTACAAACTAACTGAGCAGCAATTCGGAATTCTTACAAAGGCAATAGAACAAATTTATAAACTTCAAAAGGGACAGCTGTCTCTATAGTATCCCACTGGCTTGATTTCAATTCCGAGTGTGGATGGCATATCACCGTGAAGGGTTAGATGTAAACTAGCAATGCGAGGCTAAACTTTGCCCTCGGTATAGCCAGTTTAGTCATGACCCCATTTTAAAACGGGGTTATTAAAAACTTGTCCCCTTCCTTCATAATTCCTTAATCTTCTAGCGAGTAAGATTTCTTCAGAGGATAATATGTCCAACAAAAGCTTAATAATCGGTGGGGTTGTGTTTCTTGTTTTGATAATCGGGATTTCAGTTCTCCTTACCGCCGGGCAGAAACCGGAACCGGCTAAAGCGGTCTATTCAGCGACGGCGACAGACAAACCGGTAGCCGAGGTCCCAGAAACTTCAGTCGATTTTGGGCAGATGAAAGATTCAGACACGAAACAAAAAGACTTTACTCTCAAGAACACTGGCACTAAATCCCTACAAATCTTAAATGTTAATTCCAGTTGCAACTGTACTTTTGGACAGATAGTTTACAACGGAACAACCAGCAAAGAATTCGGCATGCACGCTCAGAGCGGTTATGTCACTGATGTTGCCCCGGGTGGCTCAGCCACTGTACGAGTGATTTACCGGCCATATATTATGCCCGTCGTTGGGCCGGTTGAGAGAGAAGTCTATGTAACCACTAATGATCCGCAAAGAGAGACCCTGACTTTTTCGATAAAAGCGACTATCAAATAAAGGATAACTTTCACAAATTCTTAATGTTTTGTTCTTTAGAATCAAAAAAGAAAATCATAAGACAACTGAAAATTTCTTTGGGACAGCTCAAAAGTACCATGGAGATGGTGAGACAGAAAAGATATTGTCTGGACATTGTCCATCAATCACAAGCCATTCGGGGAGCAATGAGAAGAGTCGACAAACTGATTATCAGAGAATACTTAGAAAGTTATGTTGCCCCATTGATTACTAACGGTCAAGGTGACCAGGCAATGTCCGAAATTAAGAAAATATTTAACTATGCTTAACCCAGCCAAACTGCGACTAGTTCTTTTTTTAATCGCATTTACCTTAGTTGGTTTCATCCTCGGGGCCAATCAAGAGGCAATCCAGAGTGTTTTGAAAACCCCGATCGCTATTGTTCCTCCGGTGGTTTCATCGGCCTACACAGTAAAAGCCAAGGACCTTACCCAGATGTTGAAGAATAAAAATTTCACTCTGATTAACGTCCACACTCCTTACGAAGGGGAAATCGAGAAAACTGATATATTCGTCGCTTACAACGATTTAACAAATAAGAGTGCACTCCTACCGTTTGATAAAACTACCCCGATTATTCTCTATTGTAAAACCGGTCGAATGAGCGCTGAAGCGCTGGCTACTTTGCAAAAGATGGGCTACACCAATGTCAAACATCTCGACGGTGGCATGGAGGCCTGGCAAAAACAGGGCGGAAAAGTCATGGATCTTTCCAAATTAGATCAGCAGGTTATTCCGGAACAAGGGGCGGAAATGCCAGTATCATGGGGTGGCATTGTGCCTAAACTCGTTTCATTGGGAGTAATTGATGACACCAAGTTCCGCCAGGCAATGAAATTGACCGCGGACCAGGAGGAAATTTATTCCAAGGGAACGGATAAAAAGATCAAAATCGACCGGAATAATGTCCAGTTTGTCGTGGATATGCTTTGGGCCTTAGGCTTGGCGCAAAAAAGTGTCGTTTATGATGAAGGGCCAATGGGTACCAGTCAAAAAGCCCAAGCAGGAAACTTCGCCTCCACTGGTGGTTGGACCCTAGCTGCTGGTAATCCCATGCAATATTACAATAAGTACAGCCTCATTCCCCTAACCTCTGACCAGCAAAAACAAGTGGCGGAGATAAGCAAAAACGTCTATCGGTCCTGCTGCGGGAACTCCACTTATTTTCCCGACTGCAACCACGGCATGGCGGCTTTGGCCATGATTGAACTGATGGTCAGCAATAATGTTGATGAGCCGACTATTTATAAAACTTTGTTATCCTTCAATTCTTATTGGTTCCCGAGTACCTATATCACAACCGCGACTTACTTTGCTCGACAGGGAATTGCTTGGGATAGTGTCGACGCCAAAGAGGTTATGGGGCAGGCTTACAGCAGTGGTCAGGGAGCAGCGGATATTGCTAAGAAAGTTGGACCATTGCCTTGGCAGACAAACAGCGGCAGTAGCTGCGGAGCATAATGGAAAACCTCACTCCTTACCAGGCAGGATTTCTCGGGTCTGTTTCCTTGCTACTTTTCTATTTCCTGACCATGACCTTACTCTCTCGTTCTACCACCGCTGCCTGGGAACAATTTCAAAACCTCTGGTGGATCATGACTCCGTTATCAGTGGGTTTTGGTATTCAATTTGGTTTGTATACCAAATTAAAAAGGGCCATTCGTGAACGGGCAAAGAAAGTAGTTGGCGGGAGCGTGGTAACTTCCGGAGCAGCCATGGTCACCTGTTGCGCGCATCATTTGACCGATGTCCTGCCACTGCTTGGTCTTTCGGCGCTATCAGTCCTTTTGTCTCGTTACCAAATTCCGATACTCGTCGGTAGTCTGGTCATAAATCTTTTTGGGATAAGAATAATGCTCAAGCACTTAAGTATGCTTTCTTATGGACAAAACCAATAAAGCCTTGGTCTTAATTCTTGTTGGCCTGATTGTTGT
>CAZQWX010000104.1:0-2631 GCA_964597255.1 uncultured Gammaproteobacteria bacterium
TTTGGCCATCCCGGATTTTAATAATTCTTTTAGTCCTGGCGGCAATGTCCGGTTCGTGGGTGACAATAACAATAGTAATTTTTTCTTCCTTATTTAATTCTGCTAAGAGTTTCATAATTTCGTTGCCAGTGATGGTATCGAGGTTACCGGTAGGTTCATCAGCCAAGACTAGTTTTGGCTGCATGATTAAGGACCGGGCGATAGCAACTCGTTGTTGTTGCCCGCCGGAAAGTTTGTTGGGAAAAGATTGGGCCTTTTCCAAAATACCGAAACGCTTCAGAAGGTAATTGGCTTTTTCGGTGGGGTTATACTTAAGTTTGACTCGGGTGTAGACAGTGGGGAGGAGAACGTTTTCGAGGATAGTTAACTTAGGCAGAAGGTTAAATTGCTGAAAAACAAAGCCAATGAATTCATTACGGAGTTTGGACATCCGGGTGTCCGAAACCTTGGAGACGTCAATGTCATCAATGAAAACCTTACCGGAAGACGGCAGGTCGAGCAGACCAATGATGTGCATGAGGGTGGATTTACCACTGCCGGAAGGACCGGTAATACCGGCGAATTCGCCATCTTTAATAGTAAGCGAGACACTTTTAAGGGCAGTAAATTTCTGTTCACCGTCGAGGGTATAGATTTTGGAAACGTCGTGAAGAGAGATCACACTATAATTTCTAATTACTAATTATTAATTTCTAAGTCTGTCTGTTGGTGGACTTGCAAAAGCAAGTCAATTTTCATAAATTACCTCTCCCGTTGTTAATCCAGAGGTGATTTCGGTTTGGGTGTCATAGGTATTACCAATAATGATTGGTTGCTTAATCCGGGAGTTACCTCGTTTGAGGAGAACATATTTGGAGCTATCCGGATTGGTTTGAATATATTTGGTTGGGATAGCTAGGGCGTTGGGAACTTCGGAGGTAACAAAGTTGGCGTTGCCAGTCATACCCAGGCGATAGTTTAAGCCATTTTCTGGTGGTAGGGTAATTTTTACTTCATAGACAGTCCCAGATTCACCCGCTTTAGGAGTGAAAGCGATGCTAGTAATAGTACCGGAAATGGTGGCGTCGGGATAGGCGTCGAGGGTGATTTCGCCACTTTGCGAGGCATCGAGGTTGATCACATCGGTTTGGTCAGCGGTGGCGGAAAAATAGAGCGAATCAGGATTGACTATTTCATAGCCGGTGACCAGTGGGGTAACATTGACGCCGGGCTGGTCAGCGTCGACGCGGGTGACGATGCCGTCGATGGGACTGTAGAGGTTGGCAAATTGCTTTGCCAGATCGGCTAATTGGACGTTAATAACAGTGTTGTTGAGAGAAAATTGTGACTGATCGAGAAGGCGCTGAATGGCGGTGGTAACAGCCTGGCCACTATAGTTATCATGGGTTTGTTCAAAAGTCCAACGGTTGGTCAAGTAGGAATTGAGGGCACTCTCCAGGTTTTTCTGCATGACCCGTTGGTCAAGAGAGGCAATTGCCTGATATTTTGTTACATGATCACCAACCTTGACGCCGACCCAAGCAAGTTGGCCACCAGTTTGAAAAGTGACAACTTCATCTTGGGTAGCGGCGATCTGACCGGACAAAGACAAGGTTTGTTGCAGATCCTGCAGCTCGACAGTGTAGGGATTTTGGTTGGCTGGGGTGTTACCAGAGGTAATTTTATAGCCAATTCCTGCGATGATAACTATGGCTACTGCTACAAGGAGCCAGCGGCTTTTGAGGTGATTGACAACAGTTTTAATCCTGGCCATAATTTTGTTTCTTTATTCTAATCCTTTTTTGACCCGCAAAGATCCCAATGGGTTCTTACTCTTGGGAGATTACGGAAGTAGTCTAATTTTATATTAATAGTGCTGTTGTTGCAAGCTAGAGGTTAGCAGGGAGTAAGAGGACGGCACGGAGAATGGCCAGAGGGGGAGTATCGGAGGCAGTGGAGTAATAGGCGATGGCCAGGATAATATTTCCAGCTTTAAAATCTCCCGGTTTGGCAATAGTGGTTTTTCCAGAAGAGGGATCAAGTTTCTTTAAGCTGGTGGCAGTAGAAATATCTAAGCTAGTCTGAAGTCCATCGGAAGGTTGAACAGTGAGGATGGTGCCGCTGACGGTGGCGATTTTTCCGACAATATTAAAGCGTTTGATTTTGGCGATGATTTCCCGGGCAGTCATGGCATTGGTCTGGGGGTCAATATTGCCCATGGCGGAAATGTCGTCACCGGACTTGAGTGAGTCAAATGTGACGGATGTGGTGTTGCCAGAGCGGATGCGGTAAAAGGTGGTAACATCATTGGTGCCGACAGTTTTGTCGCCATCAGGGGTAGTGATAATATAGGATGATGTCCCGACTGAGGTGATAGTGCCGACATAAACTTTTTGAAGCTGGTTGGCAAGTTGGGCAACTTGGGTGGCAACCCGATCAAGCAGTTCCTGGGCGGTGGGGTTAATGGGAGCGGCTGATGGAGTAGAGGTAGCTGAGGAAGTAGAACTGGCCGCGCGTATTGGGACCGGTAAAACAATTAAGGCAAGAATGCAAAATAAAATGAATTTCTTCATTGGCTGATTTCTTGAGTAATTGACCGCTGAACGCTGGCTGGGTTGCCATCATTGTCAAGGATGGTGGCAGAAAGAATAT
>CAZQWX010000105.1:0-2203 GCA_964597255.1 uncultured Gammaproteobacteria bacterium
AACTGAATGATTAAATCAGTGCGCGAGATTGAATCAAAATATTCTCGTTATGCCCTATTGGCAGCGGTAATCCGCACCCAAGAATTATCCATTACTTTCCGTGATCGATTTGATCATCCATATTTTACCCTGACCCGGAACGGGCTGTATCAAATCGAAGAGGTACGTACTCCCGCTATGAATAACTTTTGCTTCCGCGACTCCAGCGCTGGCATTTTGGGAAACAATTGAATAAACGTCGCAATAAGTCACCGTCCCGTTTTCGTTTACCAACTGGCCAGTACCATGTGACGGATCGATACCACTATTTGATAAGCCATAACCATCGCATGGTTTCCTGAAAGAAATAGTGCTCACCAAGGGGTGATCTGCTTCGGCAACCCAAAGCGGATCCAGACGCCACGGCTGAAGACCTTCGTCTATGGCTTGTTGGAGAGTAGCGGAAGTTATGCCGCTGTAGCTTATCTGCGCACCATCATAAAGACTGTACTTGTAGCTCAAATTAGTACCATTTGTTGGATAGCCCGTGTCGTAAACTGAAATATATTTATCGGTATTTCCGTTGTCTTGGACGGTTGCTATCTGGATAAAGTTTGCATCAAAGCTGGTTGAGCGATATACAGTGTACACTATATTGTCGGCAGCTATAGCCGTATTCACGAACGGTAGCTCACCTGTTCTGTTTTGAAGTGGAACTTCAATCCTAGCAAATCCCTCTTTGTAAATGGTCACCACTGGTGCGGGCATTACTGGGCCTGTATTCGTGACATAAGTCGAACCGGGGGTGTTTGCACCTACTGTTTTGGTGGCCGAGGTTGATGCCCTCAATGGGGCTGGCTGGTGGTTACTCAAGAGAATCGAAAGAGCCACTATAACTACCGCAAGAATTGCTACTATTCCCAGAATTTTCCCTTTTGTGTGAGTCATATTTATTAGTATGGGTGGCCTTTATTTGGCCTGCTCTTATTATATCAAAACATGCTACTCACTTCGACAGCGGCGAGTTGACCGATGCTCCAAGTGGTGGCCTCTATTTGAGGCAGAACGTCTTTCCTCATAATAAAATGGGCAGCGTTATGAAAAAATGTAACCATGGCTTGGAGCTTGAGTTGAATCATAGCACTAACTAACTTAGAAAACAAGGTTTGTGTCCAGCCAGTGGAGAGTTGCAGGCGTGTGTCTTACACGGCGCGGACTGGAGACGCAAGGTCAGTTTGTACATGGAGAAGCTATGAGATGCGACGCTAAACGAAGCTCCGATCGATGGCAAAATGAAAAGGGTCGGGTCACTCTCGTGGGTTTTGTGGATATTTAAATGAATTTTCTCCTGATTCTAATTTCTGGCGTCGCTCTTGCATGTGGGAATACAAATGCGATGCTGGCTAGCCAAAGTGCGCAGCGTCACAAATTGGAGGGAATTGATACCCTTTGCGTTTGTCCGAAGAGTCGGTCTTTTATTTTGGCTTATAGATGTCATAGGTTTACAAGGTTATTCTTGGTAAACCTTGGACAGAAGGTGAGAAAAGTTCTTTTGGTGATTCCTCGAGATGTTGAAGCGGATTCATTCACCTGGTCCAAAGATGGAAGGCGTATGGCCTTTGTTACTTACAACGTTCGTGGACACAGTCCAATGACCACAACACATACCTGGGTTGTAGATAGTACAGGAATAACGGAAGAGGTTATCCTTCCCGCTCCCTATTCAAGGTTTTCCACTTTGTCTCCCAGATGGGGCTGCGGGGACAGCCTATTCGTGAAGGCGTTGATCCTCTCGAACCACAATACTATCGTCCAGCCCTGTTATGTATACATCGCGAGCACAAAGAAGATTCAAAGGTATGCGGGTTACGAAAAGGAAGGTTGCAAATGAAAACATTATTACAGCTTCTTGAGGTAATCATTCCAATCATTTTGATTTGCAATTGCAACACAACCGCACAACCTTTGAGTAGTTTGCCTGCTTCGCCAGTTCCACTTGATAAACTAGTGGGAAATGTTTATGGAACCGTGAAGGATAAAGTCACTTCCGAGCCGGTACTGGGCGCGAAGATTTTTCTCTTTAATGAACAGACAATGAGGAACACGGGTTATCGTTATGCACCGACGCAAAACCTGGTCAAAAATTTCGTGATCCCTGACACAACTTTGGCAGTTCGCTCAGGAGTGACAGACACTGGTGGAAAATTCCTGGTCAATTTCGTAC
>CAZQWX010000106.1:0-2544 GCA_964597255.1 uncultured Gammaproteobacteria bacterium
TAGACAAATTAGATAAAACCAAAGATAAAAATTACATCATTCACCAGATTCTGGCCTACGGAGGTCTAGAACACTTACACTGGCTATTCCAAAACTATTCACGGGCGGAAATTATCCAAACATTCCTAAACTCTCCGGCCAAAGACTACACCCCGGCCGCTTTTAACTTTGTCAAAAATATTCTTTTAGGTTTAAAAACTGCTACTATTAACGAGCAAAAATATGTCAAAACTTTTCCTCGAGTCCTTGGATAAATCCAGAAGCGAAGTTTTCCAAAAACTCACCGCTTTCAAGACTCTCGGTGTTCTCGGCGGCGGCACCGCTATCGCTTTGCAAATCGGCCATCGGCGTTCCTTCGACTTCGACATTTTTGCTGCCAGTCCACTGGAACCTAACCTTTGGCAAAAAATAACAGGAACGTTGGGATCAAATTGCTTTAAAACTCTGGACACACCAGATCAACTCAATCTGATCACCCCGGAAAATGTTTCCGTAACCTTCTTCTATGACGACTGCCCACCAAAATTTCCGCCATCGACCACTACCGTAATCAATCTTATGGATCTTCGCGATTTAGCCAGTAATAAAGCCCGGGTAGTTGGCCAACGGGGCAAGTGGCGGGATTATGTTGACCTTTTCTTCTTACTCAAAGCCAAAAGTGACAGGTCTCCGGTAAAATAGACAAAGTCTCAAGCTAATAGTGAGACTTTAGAAGGAGATACCCATGCCTACTGTTGCTTCCGAAGTTAAGTCCGAGATTCTCTCCAAGGTTAAATCCGGAGAGCCAGTGATAACTCTCTCTCGGCAGTATGGAGTTTCCTACCAGTCCATCTACTCCTGGCTTAAAAGCAAGGCTCTGGGGACAGTTAGCCTCCTGGAGTACAACCGGCTCAAAAACGAGAACCGGCAACTCAAAGAAATGGTTGGCGTTCTCAGTCTCGAACTGGAGAAGTCAAAAAAAAAGACCAGCCATTAAGGCCCTAGTTCTAGCTAAAATAAAAGGGGTTAGCCTCTCGTTAGTTTCCCAGGTCATTGGTATCTCCCGATCTGGCCTCTATGCCCACTTCCACAGACTGGCTGATAGGGATGAGAGACTTAAAGAACAGATTCTCCAAGTCCTGGCAATAAATTCTAGTTATGGTCACCGGAGAATTGCCCTGGCTCTCCACTCGGGGAAAAGACGAGTGAGAAGGGTGATGAAAAAGTTTGGGATTAAACCCTACAAGAGGCTGGCCAGATGGAGTAAGAGACGAGACCTCAGGCGACCACCGGCTGAGTTTCCCAACCTGGTTAAGAATATCTGCCCAATAAAACCAGATCTGGTTTATGTCTCAGATTTTACCTACCTGCGGTACCAGGATAAATATCTCTACCTGGCCACTCTCATGGATCTTTTTACCAGAGAGATCGTTGGCTGGGACATTTCGGGAAGGCACACCCAGGAACTAGTTGGCAATGCTCTAATTGATGCCCTAATAAATAGGGTTGTTACTCCGAGGATAATTCATTCGGACCAGGGGGTAGAATATTGCAGCCAGGGGTACCTCGACTTGGCTCAATCCCTTGGTATTCAGATTTCCATGAGCAAGAAATCTTCCCCTTGGGAGAATGGCTACCAGGAATCTTTCTTCTCTAACTTCAAAACTGACCTGGGGTTGGAATTTGACAGATTTAACAGTGTGGGAGAATTAATTGAGGCTGTTCACCAAACAATAAACTACTACAACAAAGAGAGAATCCACACTACCCTAAAGATGCCCCCAGCTAAGTTCCGCCAACTTTACGACCGGGATCGTCTTGAGAGATTGTCTAGTAAACCGGGTACTTGACACCATAATAAGAGAAACCTGACGGGACGAAGAGCATCACGGACCAATCGACCCTCACACTCAGGAAAGTTTATCGGCGCGTTCGTCGCTCAGCTTGATTGGCTAAGGCTTGCTACCGCTAGAGAAAGCCAGATTGCCACCGACCTAGGCACAGAGTCTAAAACCACAGACATGCTCCTGCGAGATGTCAACCGTGCCAGAATTGGTGTTTTCTGCACAAACCAAAGTCACTGGGGAATAAACACGCCAAAAGAGTATTATGCATTACAACGATTAAATGTTCGCTAGGTAACTATGAATAAAAATTCTGTCGTCTTCCGTACTAAATTCACCGACAATCAAATCACAGTAACTGGAGTCTCCTCCAGCCGTAAAATCAACCTTGAACTAGAGAAAGCTTGTGCAAGAAGATGGCAGGAAATCATCAGTAAGGCCCAGACAGAGAATAAACTGTTATGGAATGACATGGTTTATCGCTTTGAAAACGCAAAAATAACCAACACAGGACTGCACCTAAAAGTCAGCACTATTCCATTTTCCATAAGACTAGCAATGAACGACTACACCAATCAAATAATAGCCCTTGGTCAAGGCTACGCCCCGATGGGCATGTACATCTCCAGCTTCATCGTCTCTTCTGATCAGTATTACATTTTCATCGAGAAATCAGACAAATATTACACTACTAGAACCTTGTGTTTTGTTGGGGGAGTCC
>CAZQWX010000107.1:0-2407 GCA_964597255.1 uncultured Gammaproteobacteria bacterium
GCCTAGGAAGGGGTGAGCGTTATCACCCCTTCAACCCAATCTGGGGTTGTTAATCAGACAAAAAAGAAAGCGAGGTGAAAAATATGACTGAAGAAAGAAATTCGAAATCAATAGACGAAATGTCAATGGCAGAGCTCTGGAGCGTTGCAAAACTGCTCGGTGTCTCCAAAGACGGCAAGCGGGATGAACTGGTTGCACGCATTAAACAGGCTCAGGAACAGCAAGGAGATACTCCTTCAGCACCAGCACCTCAGCAACCAAAAACTGCTAAGGCACAAGCTCCAAGAGAAACTGTTTATATCTCCCGCTATTACGAACTCAAGTTAGTGATGTCACCTTCCTACTTAAAAGAGGTTGGCGGCAAAGTGCTGATTATTCGAGGTACTTATATTCAGTTCCATGAAGGTGTGTATAAAACCACAAATCCTGAGGAAGTTGAATATCTTGATAATCACCCCAATTTCGGAAGCGTCTTTAGAAAAGTTGAAACCGCAGACCTAAAGGGCGGTAAGAGTGTTGATCAAATCTACCAAGATAAATTCAAAACTCTCGAAGAACGCGAAAAAGAAATTGAGGCTCGAGAAGCAGCACTTCGTAAACGAGAGGTCGAAATGAGTGGCGCAGAAGAAGGAGCTACTCAACCTAAGGCAAAATCCGGAGTTAGAAGTACGGCAGACCAGCCGAAGTTTTAGTAAAACATATGTCCAGCAATAGCCGCCCGACATTTACCACGGTTCAGGTGACCATGATCAATGCCGACACCTGGTATCCGCTACCGGATATCAAAATCGGTGAAGGTTGTGAAGTGGTTATCAAAAATCGGATCTCAAATTCTGCTGCTGTCAAAGTAGCACACGACGATGCTGATAGTAAAAATGCGCCATTTATGCTGGATAACCCCGGGGACAGTATATCGCTACGCATCAAAAACACTAACCAGATTGTGGTTAGTTCGTCAGCTGCCGGACAGGTTATTGAAGTTATTACAGAACAATAAAAGTTATGGCGAAATATAAACCAACAAACGGAAAACTAGCAGAGCTGTTTTCCTTTAGGCGGACGGGTAACTACATTACTATGTCGTTGACCGGTGGCGCCCAAACCACACAGGGAATTGCTTCAGCAAATTCACTACGCGCATTCCCTTTCTATGTTTCAAAAACTACTAAATTTGACCGGATTGCCATCCGTGTCACCACTGCGGCCACAGGTACAGTTCCGAAATTGCGCTTGGGTATATACAAAGATAACGTAAACATTTATCCGGGAGCATTGCTCCTTGATGCAGGTGAGATAAGTGTTAACACAACGGGGGTAAAGGAACTAGTAGTTGATATCACCCTAAAAGAAGGCCTTTATTGGTTGGTCTTGGTTGGACAGGACACAACCTCACTTGCAGTGGCAGCCATTCCTAACACGGATCACTATCCAATCCTGCAGTATGAATCAGATCTGTCCGGGACACCGCTGCATGCCTGGGCTCATGTTCAGACATACGGAAGTCTACCGTCGATTTATCCGACATCTTCCCCAACCGGATGGACATTGCATATACCGTTAATGGCGCTTAGAAAAGCAGCCTGATAGGAGGTGAAAACTATGCAAGAAAGCAATGTAGCACTACTAGAACAAATCATAAAAGCCATAGCCGCAAAGCCGGAAAAAGTTGTTATCGAAAGAAAAGTAGACGAGATGGGGGTCCTGCTAACAGTTCGACTGGATAACAAAGATGCGGGTGCATTAATCGGCAGAGGCGGTGAAACCATAGTGGCAATTAGAAGAATTATGAAGCTCGTAGGGGTCAAAGCCAACGCCCGAATAAACATCAAGTTAGATGTTCCGCGCAGAAGCAAAAACGACTATGAAAAACAAAGTACTGAAGATCAAAGCAATAATCCAAGAGAACTCTGATGACGGCAAAGAAGCTGGGTCTTCGACTTGGAATAAAGATGGAAATGCATCAAACGTCATAACTTTTGGAAACTTCACCGGTCCTCAAACTGGTGCCTTGCGATTTCGTGCTATCGATATTCCCAAGTTTTCAAAAATTCTCCTAGCCAGACTTCGTCTTCGTCCAGCAATCACCGATGACACCGACTTCACAGTAAACCTGAAAATCAAGGGCATTAAAGAACCAGATCCTGCTCCGTTTAAATCAGATGGATCAAATCGTCCTTCTACCCGTACAAAAACTGTAAATTCGGTTGATTGGGACATCATTAGAAAATGGAACGTCCACGAATGGGTCCAAACGCCCAACTTGAATCTAGTCGTGGAAGAACTCATTTCCCAAAGCGGCTGGAAGCCAGGTAATTCACTGGCCTTTGTTATTGAGGATGATGGCAGCCCAACCGATCAATCAAAAACCTGCTACGACTCCAGCAAGGGCGAAGGGTACCAGGCTGAA